>CAZUGK010000005.1:0-20966 GCA_964619815.1 uncultured Clostridiaceae bacterium
TACTTCCAGTGTTATGCAGTTTGAGTATAACGATTATTGCATAAACATTCTGGACACGCCAGGCCATCAGGATTTCAGCGAAGATACATATAGGACCCTTATGGCGGCAGATAGTGCGGTTATGATAATTGACTCTGCAAAAGGTGTGGAGGAGCAGACCAGAAAGCTGTTCCATGTATGCAAAATGAGAGGGATACCCATTTTTACATTTATAAATAAGATGGACAGAGCAGGAAAAGATCCCTTTGAGCTGGTGGAAGAAATTGAGAAGGTGCTGGGAATACAGTCCTATCCCATGAATTGGCCTATAAGAGTCGGAGGCAGCTTTTTGGGCATATATAACAGAAAACTGTCACAGATAGAGCTGTTTGACGGTGGGGACCATGGGCAGAGTGTTGTACAATCCTCCAAAAAGAACGTGGATGACAAAGTGTTTTTGGACCTTCTGGGTGAAGAAGCACACAGCAAGCTTATAGAGGATATTATGCTGCTTGACATGGCCGGGGATGAGTTCAGCGGCAGAAAGGTCCTGAAGGGCGAGTTGACTCCGGTGTTTTTCGGAAGCGCTATGACTAATTTCGGTGTACAGGTATTTTTGGAGGAATTCCTTGAGCTTGCAACAATGCCGCTTTCCAGAAATGCTGATATAGGTGAAATAGATCCGGAAAGTGATAAGTTCTCCGGCTTCATATTTAAAATACAGGCGAATATGAATCCTACCCACAGGGACAGGATAGCCTTCCTGCGAATTTGCTCGGGCAAATTTACCAAGGGCATGGAGGTAAACCATGTGCAGGCTGGAAAAACCATAAAGCTATCGCAGCCGCAGCAGTTCTTGGCCCAGGATAGAGAAATCGTTGAAGAAGCATATGCTGGTGATATAATAGGTGTATTTGATCCGGGAATATTTAAAATCGGGGATACCTTATGTGAGGGGAAACCTTTCAGATTCGAAGGAATACCTGTGTTTGCACCGGAGCATTTTGCCAGGGTCTATACCAAAAACTCCTTAAAACGTAAGCAGTTTATGAAAGGACTGGATCAAATTTCAGAGGAAGGCGCCATTCAGATTTTCCAGCAGCAGGACTCAATAGCCCAGGAGTTCATCATAGGTGTGGTTGGTGTACTTCAGCTGGAGGTACTGGAATACAGGTTGAAAAACGAATATGGCGTGGATATAAGCATTGACCATCTGCCTTACAAATATATCAGATGGGTCAAGACTCCGGACTTCAATCCAAGAACTTTCAAAATCACCACTGATACCCTTATTGCAAGGGATGAGTCGGATAATCCCGTGCTGCTTTTCCAGAATGAGTGGTCAATAAGAACTGTAATGGAAAGAAATAACGGGGTTGAACTGGCTGATATTCTCAGTAAGTAAGACCGGGAGTGCAGTGGATGAGTTTGCTGAACCGCTGATTTATTAATCAGCGGTTTTTATGCTATACTGTATGGAAAGCATAAAATTAAATGTGATAATATTTTCGGAAAATTTATTATTTAATATTTACATGCATGACAATTTATGTTAAACTCAAATTGTCGACAATTGGTATACAAAATTAAAGGGGAGAAGCTAATGAAACAAAACTGTAAACAACAGGCCTATGATTATTTATATGATTCCATAATAACCAATAAACTACAGCCTGGACAACCTATTATCGAACAGGAAATATCAGGAACGCTTGGAACCAGCCGAACCCCTGTACGAGAAGCTTTAAAACAGTTGGAGTCGGAAGGGCTGGTACGTCATATACCGGGAAGAGGTACTTTTGTCTCTGAAGTTACAATAATGGATGTAGAAGAGATATTTGCCTTGAGAGAAATGCTTGAAATACTTGCGCTGCAGGTTGCATGGAAAAATATCAGCGGTGAAGAGCTGAACAAAGTGGAGAAGTTTCTTTTATCATTGGATTCAGATTGTTCTGCAGATGACTTCTATAAGAGCGACAGGATGATTCACGACTTGATCGTACGCAATGGCGGCAACCGCAGGCTGGAGAGCTTTTTAAAAAATATAAATGCTCAGATTGAGAGAATAAGGATAATTTCATCAATGACTCCTCAGCGCCTTGGTAAATCTAAAGCGGAGCATCTTGAAATAATTAGGGCCTTGAAGGATAGAGACCTGGCAAGGACTGAGGAACTGCTGAGGGCTCATATAAACAATGTTAAAGAGAGTGCAATTGAGGTTTGTAGGAGTATGAGGTATATATGGTAATATACTTTTACATGCCTTTTTGCCGACAGATTGTATACAATATGTCGGCAAAAAATACTAAACAATACATTCATTGGGAGGTGCTGACGTGGGGTTATACCATGAAGGTTCAAATTTACTAAAAAGCCAGCAGAGGAAGGAGGATATATATGAGGTTAACAAATGAAGAACAAAAGATGTTGGAAGGCGGATATGGGTATCCGGTGCAAAAAGCAATGGAAATCCTTGTAAAGCTAGGTGAAATTTATAATGCTGAAGAGATGCTTCCAATATCCAGCGTACATATGCCAGGAGCATCTGCAGTAGTTGCTGGCGAGGCGGGAACTAAATTTGTAGAAATGATGGCTGAAAAAGGGGGAAAATTCAGAGCATTTACAACGTTGAATACTGCAGCCGTAGACTTTGAGTTCTGGAAAGAAATCGGTTTCCCTGAAGATACATATAAATTGCAGGACAGGCTTACCCGTGCGTATGAAGCAATGGGGGGCATAGCCTGCCACTCATGTACACCTTATCTCATCGGAAACACTCCACGTCTTGGTGAAAACGTAGCCTGGGGTGAATCATCAGCAATAGCTTTTGCAAATTCAGTGCTTGGGGCCCGCACAAACCGTCATGGAGGGCCATCGGCAATTGCGGCTGCACTAACCGGACGTGTTCCGGCATATGGGTATCATCTCCAGGAAAACAGGTACGGTCACATACTGGTTAATGTAACAACGGAACTGAATGGTGTAGATGATTATGGAAGTCTGGGCTACTGGGCAGGAAGAATAGTAGAGAGCAAAGTACCTGTATTTACCGGTATTCCCAAGGATGTAACCAATGATCAGCTTAAGATGCTCGGTGCCGCTTTAGCTTCATCGGGTTCCGTTGCATTGTTCCATGTTGTAGGTATTACTCCGGAAGCACCAACTGTAGAAGCCGCTTTCGGAACAAGAAAGCCTGAACTGGTGCTTGAGTTTGGAAAGGATCAATTACTGGAGAGTCAAAATTCTCTCAATAAACACCAGGGGCAAGAGATATCATTGGTAGCAATAGGATGCCCACATGCATCAATATCTGAAATTGAAATGATTGCTAAAATGCTTGAAAACAAAAAGTTGCATACCGGAGTAGAATTGTGGGTAATTACTGCAATGCCCAACAAAACCTATGCGGAACGATGCGGCTATAAAGGAATTATTGAAGCTGCAGGAGGCCATCTGGTAAGCGATACTTGTCCGATTCTTTCACCTATGGCTTATGTAGCCAAGGAAAAGGGATATTCGGCCATCGCTACAAATTCTGCTAAATTAGCACATTATGCTCCGGGGCAATGGGCACTCCCAACCTATTACGGCAGCATAGAGAGATGCATAAATGCCGCTTTGACCGGCAGATTTTAAGGATGCGGAGGTAATTAACAATGCAAATTATTAAGGGCCGTAAGGTTATTGGCGGCAAAGCGAAGGGGGAAGCCTTGGTAACCTCTGAGCCAATCTGTTTTCTTGGTGGTATAGATGTAAAAACAGGGCAGGTTACAGAAGTAGGCCATCCTCTATATGGTAAAAGTATTGCAGGAAAAGTATTGGTGTTTCCTACAGGGAAGGGTTCTACAGGAGGTTCTTACTTAATATATGAGGCTGCATCAAATGGAGTAGGTCCCGCAGCTATGATCAATAATAGCGTTGAACAGGTTACGGCAATCGGCTGCATCATAGCGGAGATTCCCCTGGTAGATCAAGCGGAGCCTGATCCCATAAAGGTTATAAAAGATGGTGACTGCGTTGAAGTAGACGCAGATGCAGGTATCATAACTATTTTATAAAGCGAGGTAGAATGGAAAATGTCGTTTGAACAATATCGGGCACGACTAGAGAAGCTATCCTCAACAAATATTGCTGATGCATTGGATACATATGGCCTGAAGGGCGCCACCTATGGAATTCGTCCTATCTGGGAAGGTGCAGGTAAAATAGTTGGAGAAGCGGTTACAGTTAAATTGACAGCAGCAGGGCTGACAAAGGGCAAAAACCATCTGGGAGTCAAAGCCATAGACGCAGCTAAGGCCGGAGATGTAATAGTAGTTGATAATGGAGGGCGCTTGGACACTTCATGCTGGGGCGGCATTTTAGCCAACGGGGCAAAAATGAAGGGCGTTAATGGAGTAGTTATTGACGGAGCATGCCGCGATGTGGATGACTATGTAGACATTGAATTCCCCGTTTACTCAAGAGGTTCTGTTGTAGCAACTGCACGAGGAAGGATTATGGAAGAAGCTACTAATATAATGATTCAGTTTGCAGGTGTTCAAGTCCGGCCAGGAGATATAGTATTCGGTGATCGCAGCGGAGTTGTAATTATTCCACAGGAAAAGCTTGAAGAAGTGGTAGCTAAAGCAGAAGAGCTTTTTGAGAAAGAGGAGGCTATGATTGCTGAAATACGCACAGGAAGGCCCATGCTTGAAGTAGATAACAAATACAGCTATGAAAAGATGCTCAGCAAGTAAGGCTGATGCTTACACGTGATAGGAGATGAGAACATGTTGAGCCGCGATGAGATGGAACAGTTCCTTAAACTCCCCACAGGCAATGTCTGTGATGCCAATAACAAGAGCGGAAATATGGATTTTATTATTAAGCCCATAGACAAGAAAAGCAAGCTGGTAGGACCGGCTGTTACAGTAAGGTGCCAGCCCGGAGATAATCTTATAATACATCAGGCTATATATAAGGCACAGCCTGGCTCGGTGCTTGTAATCGATGCTCATGGCTACACAGGTGCAGGGCCAATGGGAGAAATAGTAGTTATAGCTTGCCAGGAAAGGGGTATTGCGGGTATCGTAGTTGATGGTACATGCCGTGATGCAAATGATATAGAGGAATTGGGCTTCCCATTTTTCTGCAGGGGTTTTAATCCCGGAGGTACGGTAAAGGAAAGCTGGGGGACTATTAATGAAACCATTCAGTGTGGTGGAGTAGTAGTTAACCCGGGGGATATTATCGTTGGAGATGTGGATGGTGTAGTAGTCGTGCCTAAGGATAAAGCCGCAGAGGTTTTAAACAAGGCGAAGGCTATAGCTGAGAAGGAAATTAGGGTAAGGGAAATGCTCCGCCAAGGGAAGACTACTCTTGAAATATATGGATTTGACAAGGTTATTGAACAAAAAGGATATAAATAGGAGGGGTAAGATGAACAGTGTACCCAAAATTGATCCATCAATTGTACAAGCTTTTAAAGAGCTTGACACTACCAGTGTTTCTGATGCTCTGGACCGCCTTGGTATAACAGGGGGTCTCCTGGGTGTTAAGCCTGTAGTCTCTGATACTGCAATTTGCGGACAGGCATTCACGGTTCATTATGTTCCATGCGGCAATGTGAAAGGAACAGTGGGAGATTTTCTTGATGATGTTGAAGCGGGTCAGGTAGTGGTTATAGATAACTCAGGCCGCGATTACTGTACTGTATGGGGAGACTTGATGTCAATAACAGCAACCCGTATGGGTGTAGCAGGAACAGTTATTGATGGAGTATGCAGAGATATTCCTGCAATAAAGAAAATAAAATATCCTATTTTTACAAAGGGGACCTACATGGTTACCGGCAAGGACAGGGTTTATGTAGATGCAGTGAATGTGCCTGTTTCTGTTTCCGGAGTTCAGGTTAAGGCTGGAGATATAGTTCTGGGAGATGAGACAGGAGTCCTTGTAGTTCCAATAGAGAGAGCTGAGGAAGTTCTTAGGGTGTCGCAGGAAATTGCACAAAAGGAAGCCTTTATAGAAGAAGCTGTTAAAAACGGATCTACATTGAGGGACGCGCGTGCCAAAGCCGGCTATCACCAATTGCAAACCCGCAAGGATTAACAGCTTTTAAGAAACTATTGATACAAGACAAAAGACACAGTAATGGGGGTATTTTGATGAAAGATTTAAGTGTAAAACTAGGGCCGTTAACGCTAAAAAACCCGATAATTGCTGCAGGAGGCCCTCTGGCCGGTACTGTCCAGCATATTAAAAACTGTGTAGATGCAGGCTTTGGTGCGATAGTAACAAAAACTGCTTCTACTGTATGGTATCTGCAGAGATATCCAAGACCATTGTATAAATTGATCGACTACAAAAAAGACAGTAACAATCCGTACTATACTCCTAATGATTATAGCTGGATGCACAGGGAGCATAATTCGGTTTATCCGCCGGAGCAGTTTGCAAAAATAATAAAGGAAGCCGCGACCTATGCTAAAGAACACAATTGTGCCATCATAGGAAGCTATTCTGCAAGATTCATGGAGGAATGGGTTGAAATAGCAAAGCTCTATGAAGAAGCAGGCTGTGACGCTTTGGAAATTAACTTCTGCTGTCCATTCCCGCCTGAAGGCCTGGCTAAGAGTGAAGATGACGTGAGAGTAGGAATTTATTACACAAAGCATCCTGATGAGGCGGTAAAAGTAATTGAGAGATTGAAAGAATTTGTGAAAATACCAATGTTCGTAAAAATGAGCCCTGACGGCACCAACTTCGAACAGGTTGCCAAGATGTTTGAAGAAGCAGGCGCTGATGGTGTAACAATGTTTGCAAACAATAAGACATTGAGAGTCGATATAGAGACAGGAAAACCTATCGCCTACGGACCGGCACCAGGTACAGGCCCAGGAGTAAAGGCTCTGAGCATAAGATGGGTTGCAGAGGTTTCAGCAAAGTGCAATCTTGCAGTAATGGGAAACCGTGGAGCATCAACCTGGCAGGATGCTATTGAATTCTTAATGGCAGGAGCTTCAGCCGTACAATATTGCACACCTATTATGATCCGCGGACTGGCATATGTGCAAGAGCTTCTTGACGGAATAGAAAAATACATGGAAAGAAGAGACTATAACAGCATCAGCGAGTTCCAGGGCATGGCAATGAGACAGATGTACAGTAACCAGGATCTTATGGAAAAGGTTAAAGCTCTGTATGCTGAGGTTGATTACAGTAAATGCACAGGCTGCAAGCGCTGCAGTCAGGTATGCTGGTATGATGCCATAAAGGTAGTGAAGAAAGCAATCATAAAGAAAGCCAATTGCGCAGGCTGCAGCTTGTGCAGCCAGGTATGTCCGGTGAATGCTATCAACATGCATGAGAGGGACAATGACCTTGAACATTTCCGGGCTATGGCTTCAGCACATCCGGAGCTGTTACCGGAATACTTCCAAGATGGAGAAAAATAATGAGAAAGTATTCAATTGCGCTTATTCCGGGTGATGGTATTGGAAAAGAAGTGATAGCATCTGCCAGGAAGGTTCTGGAGACTGTACAATCCGGCCCGGCAGACTTTGAATTGGAATTCAGGGTATACCCTGCAGGACAGGAAACATATCAAAGGATTGGTAAATCACTGCCGCAAGAGACTCTTGACGGAATGAGAAATGCTGATGCTGCGCTTATCGGCGCACTCAATGCAAACCCATCACCGGCACCAAGCCCGGTGGGACAAATGCGGAAAGAGCTTGATCTATATGCAGATGTGCGCCCGGTTATGTCCTGGCCGGGAGTATGGAATTTAAAACCTGATATTGATCTGATCTGCATAAGGGAGAACACTGAAGGGTTCCTTGCGGATCGCAACTTATACATGGGTAACGGAGAGTTCATGCCGACAGAGGATGTTGTAATGTCAGTCAGGGTACTGACGCGGCAAGGCTCCGAAAGAATTGCAAAATATGCTTTTGAGTTTGCCCGCAAGCAAAAGAGGAATAAGATTACAGTAATACATAAAGCAAATGTTCTCAGGAAGGGCTGCGGTTTTTTCCTCGAAGTAGTAAGGGAAGTAGCCAGGGATTATCCTGAAATAAAGCTTACCGACGAATATGTGGACAATGCTGCCAACAAGCTTATTCTGCACCCGGAGGAATATGACATAATACTTGCAACAAATATGTTTGGAGATATTATTTCCGATGAAGCTGCAGCACTTGTATCAAATCTTGTTCCATCAGCCAACATAGGTAAGGACTGTGCGGTGTTTTCACCTGTAAATCATGATGGGAGAATGAGTGAAGCGGGAAAGAACACAGCAAACCCATTAATTCATATGATTTGCGCTGCAATGATGCTTGAACATCTTGGCGAGAAGGAAGCCGGCCAGGCTATATACAAAGCCGTAAAATCAGTTCTCGCAGATGGAACGGTAAAGCCCCGGGATTTAGGAGGAAACAGCAGTACCTCTCAAATAACATCGGCTATATGCAGTAAGCTGGCCGGAAATAATTAAGGAGGAACCTGCAATGGGAATGACTATAGTAGAGAAGATATTGGCCAAAAACAGCGGACTTAATGAGGTCCATCCTGGCGAAATTGTGGAAGCATCGGTAGATACCGTAATGCTGCACGATATAGGGGCTCCCGGTGTCCAGAGACCTTTGAGGGAGCTTGGGCTGGATAAGATTGCAGACAATGTGGAATGTGTAATCATACCTGACCACTTTGTACCGGCACCAACAGTCCAGGCTGCCGAAAATCTAAAAATAACCAGAAACTTTGCTGCTTCAATGGGAGTAAAAAACTTCTATGATATAGGCCGGGGCGGCGTATGCCACCAGGTGATGGCAGAAAAAGGTCATGTAAGACCGGGACAGATTATTGCGGCCCCTGATTCCCATGCTACAACCTATGGAGCATTCGGAGCTTTAGGAACAGGCTTTGGCGTAACTGATGTGGCAATTGCCCTGGGAACCGGACATCTTTGGTTTCTGGTTCCGGAAACAGCGAAAATTGTTTTGAATGGTCAGCTGGGAGAAGGCGTCAGTGCCAAGGACGTAATACTTTGCATGCTAAAAGTATTTGGTGAAGCCAGGTTTATATATAAGGTCATAGAATTAAGCGGACAGGTTATTGACAATATGAGCATGGAGGGAAGAATGTGCATAGCAAATCTGGCTTATGAGCTGGGTGTAAAGACGTGTATTATTCCTCCTGACAATATTACGAAAGCTTACCTGAAGGAGCACACAAATAAGGAATTTGAGCCTATACTTCCGGATGCGGATGCCCATTACTGTGAAGTTGTCGAACTTGATCTGAGCAATCTCATTCCTATGGTAGCCGCACCCCACAGTCCGTCAAATGGAAAAACTGTAGCTGAAGTGGAAGGTACCAAGATACATCAGGCTTTCCTCGGTTCATGCACTAACGGAAGAATTGAGGACTTGAGAATAGCAGCAGCTCTCCTTAAGGGCAGGACTGTCCACCCTGATGTGCGGATGATAGTAACACCGGCCTCTCAGGCAGTTTATATGCAGGCTATGCAGGAAGGAATCCTGGATGTATTGCTTAAGGCAGGAGCCTGTGTAACCAATTCCGGCTGTGGAGTATGCCTCGGAGGACATTTGGGTGTCATAGCGGCTGGTGAGGTATGTATATCATCCTCCAATCGCAATTTCCGGGGGAGGATGGGAAGCGTAAAGGGTTCCATATATCTTGCCTCACCCGCTACAGTAGTGGCTTCCGCAATTATGGGAGAGATTACAGACCCGAGAAGTTTGGGGGTGAAGCTGCATGATTAGAGCTAAGGTTTGGAAATACGGAAAAAACATTGATACGGAAGAAATATATCCGGCAAGATATTTAGTTCATTTTGATCCTGATGAAGTAGCCAAACATGCTATGGAGGATATCGATCCTGAATTCTCAAAGCGTGTTAAGCCCGGTGATATCATAGTGGCGGGGCATAACTTCGGATGCGGCTCGGCAAGAGAGCAGGCAGCCATGACTCTTAAATATGCAAAGGTTGGTGCAATAATAGCAGACTCCATATCCAGGGCATTCTACAGGAATAGTGTAAATAACGGGCTTCCGGTCCTTGCTTTGGAAGGGAATTCAGAAAAAGTCAATGAGGGTGACGAGCTGGAGGTTGATTTTGAACAGGGAGTCATCAAGAACCTCACAACCGGAATGCAGTGGCGGACAAAACCTGCCCCTAAGCTCATACTGGATATCATAGCAGTGGGCGGAGCTATAGCATACTATAAAAAGAATTTGAAATAATGTCTTACATCTACATATATAAATTGGTTCAGTAAAAGGAGGAGTCATATGCCTAAAAGTTTAGGAAGTTACCTTAGAACGCTTCAGGAGTCGTGTCCGGAAGAAGTTGTTCAGGTAAAGAAAGAAGTGGATCCCAAATTTGAAGCAACTACATTTTTAAGAAAGTTGGAACTTGAAGGCCGTTCGCCTATGGCAGTGTTTCCGCATGTACAGAACTTATACGGGGAAAAATCCGAGGTGGCATTAGGATTCAATGCGTTTGCAAGCAGAAAGAAGCTTGCTGTGGCCCTCGGACTCAAGCCTGAGCAGTACAAAATGGAGCCTGTACTGGAATTGGCGAAACGCTACCGCAATCAAGGAACAATTGAAGTAATAAAGCCCGAGGATGCCCCGGTAAAAGAAGTGATAAAGAAAGGTGAAGAAGCAGATTTATTTAAGCTTCCGATCCCAACTCATCATTCAAAGGATGGCGGCCCGTATATCCTGGGTGCATCTACTGCAATGAGAAATCCGGAGACAGGTGTCTATAACCTTGCTATGCTGAGACTTCATGTAAAGAGCAAAGACAGGACTACTGTACATGCTGAATTGAATCATCACTCAGGCATGATAATAAAAGCAAATCGTGAGGCAGGGAAAGAGACTCCTGTAGCCATAATAGTAGGACATCACCCGACTTTCTATCTAGGCAGCCAATGGGAAGGCCCATATGGAAGAGATGAATATGAAATTGCCAGTGCAGCTATGGGTGAAGCACTAAGAGTAGTACCTTCGGAAACATGGGGCGAAGATTTCATGGTTCCTGCAGATGCTGAAATGATAATCGAAGGTGTTGTTTCGGCTGACGAGCTTGATGAAGAGGGACCTATAGGAGAGCATACACGCTATTATAAGACAATACGCGGAGGCAAAATTGACAAGAGGCTTGACCCTGTGGTAAAGATTACCGCGATTACATACAGAAAAAATGCGATATATTTATCAAATAATATGGCCCATGCAGACCAGGGCTTCATAGGTTCACTTCCAAAAGAAGCGGTTATATATGAAAGAGCAAAGGGCGTTTGCCCGGGCGTAACTGCCGTTTATCTGACACCCGGCGGAGTATGCCGCTACATATGCTACATATCGCTGAAACAGCGTGTTGCAGGTGAGGCAAAGGATGCAATAATGGCTTCCTTTATCAGTGACTGGCATATAAAGTTTGCTGTTGCTGTTGATGAAGATGTAGATATATTCAGTGATCAGGAGGTCCTCTGGGCTATAGCCACAAGAACCCAACCGGATCGCAGATTCTTTGTAATCCCAGAGGCTATGGGAGCCAGCCTGGATCCGACAGTAAATCTGGAATCATCAAAGCCTCTGACTTCCAAGATGGGAATAGATGCAACCAAACCTTACGGCGAGCCTTTTTCAGAAGTATGCGAAGTTCCGATTGACTTACTTCGTAACATTCGTCTGGAAGATTATATTTAGACTTCAGTACCACAAGAAAGGGGGGAAAAGAACAGATTCTACTTGTAGGGAAGTATTTAACAAGTGCCAAATTATAAATTAAAGGGAGGTCAAAATTCATGAAGATTAGCAAGAGGAAAATTGCTTTTATCACAATGTTAGTCTTTTTAATCGGTTCTATTACTTTGGTAGGTTGTGCCCCAAAACCGGCGGCTGAGGGAACCGCACCAGCAAATACGGAAACCGCAACGGCAGCTGCCGGAAACGACTACCCTTCCCGTCCAATAACTATGCTGATCCCACATAAAGCAGGCAGCAGTACAGATATAATGGCTCGTGCTTTGCAGCCGTACCTACAGAAGTATCTTGGCGGAAAAGCATCTGTTGTTATAGAAAATGAAGGTGGCGGCGGCGGCAATGCTGCACATCTGAAGACTTACAAGGCAGACCCTGATGGATATACTATTGAAATGTCTGCTTTCCCTTCAATTACACTTGGTGAACTTGTAAAGGGCGGAGAGTTTAAAGCTTTGGAATATACATACCTGCATACAGTAACCGGTGGAGATTACAATGGTATCTTTGTAAAATATGATTCCAAATACAATGATCTTAAGAGCCTGGTAGAAGCAGCAAAGAGTGGAAAGGTTACAATGTCAGGTTCAGGAATAGGCACTAATGGGCATATGGCTATGAAGCTGTTGGAAAAGGCTTCAGGCACCACATTTGAGTACGTGTCCTATGACGGTGGAACAGAAGCAGCTGTAGCAGTAGCCGGCGGACATACCGACAGTGGTGTAGGAAACATAGTATCATTAAAACAGATGGTTGATGAGAAGAAAATCAAAATATTGGCTGTTATCGGCGGCAACAGGCATCCGAATTATCCGGATGTTCCAACAGCTGCTGAATTAGGATATACAGACGCAGTCATGGATGTTTGCGTTGGCGTATTCGCACCTCCAAACCTGCCTGCTGACATAGCAAAGGTGTTGGAAGATGCTCTGAATAAGGCTGTAAACGATCCTGAATTCAAGGCGCAGGCTGAAAAATTAGGTTCAAGTGTTGTGCCAATGGGCTCAGCAGAGTTTAAGACATTGGCAGAAAAAATCTATAATCAGGCAAACTTGGTAAAGGACGACCTAAAGGCTTCTACAAAATAGTTGCTGGCAGCTCATAAAGAGAAAGAGGCATTCCTCCTCTTTCTCTTATCTTAATAACGGAAGCTTTATATAAGGGGGTATACAATGAGTACGACATCAGGTGCAAATAAGAAAAAACAAGCAAATATATTATTCACAATTGCAATTATCGTTGTTTTTGCAATCGTCCTTGTGATGTCCTTTTCGCTGTCAGAGACAGCCGGGAGTGTACCGAGACTAATCAGCATAATTGGGATTATACTGTCTGTTATTTCATTAGCTACGGACTTAAATAAGAATAACGGCAAACCTCAAGGTGATAATACTGCTTCAGATGAAAACCAGGGAATATCTTTTGTAAAGTGCTTTGCCTTTATAATAGCATACTTGGCGGCATTAATCGTGCTGGGATTTTTGGTATCAACAATACTAATGCTGTTTTTTATGACAATATTACTGAATTACAAAAACTATAAAGTAAGCATCCCATTTTCGGTTATAACAACCGCAGTTCTTTATTTCAGCTTCAAATATCTGTTTTACGTTCGCTTGCCGATCGGCATTCTGTTTGAGTTATTTTTATAGGGTGGTGAGATTATGGAAAACATGATGACTGCAATAGCTAATGTATTTTCTGCAGCAAATTTGTTGTATTTGATCATCGGATCGGTAATTGGACTTGTTATTGGTGTACTGCCGGGGTTGGGCCCAGTCTTTGGTACAGCTTTAGTATTACCGTTTACTTTTGGCATGAGTGCTGATTCAGCGTTAATTCTCCTCGGTGCAGTTTATGCATGTACTGCATATGGAGATGGTATTACTTCAATCCTTTTAAATGTACCCGGCGGACCGGGAGGAATTGCCCTTACCTTTGACGGATATACCCTTACACGTAAGGGCAAAGCTGCCGAAGCTCTGGGAGCTCTTGTAGGCTCATCCTTTATTGGCGGTATTATAGGGGTTCTGACATTAATATTTATTGCACCTCCTATGGCAGAATTCTCATTAAAAATTGGACCGGCTGAATATTTTATGCTTGCTATGTTTGGCCTGTCAATGGTAGCTATAGCCGGAAAGGGTGATACGGCAAAAGGACTTATTCTGGGCTGTGTTGGACTGCTCTTTTCCTTCGTGGGAATCGATGTAATTACAGGAGCAGAAAGATTCACCTTCGGAAGTAATTTCCTGGAAGACGGTATATCTACTGTAAGTGCAACAATCGGCTTGTTTGCCCTCTCTCAGGTGTTCATACTTGCAGAGGAAGGCGGCAGCATAGCAGGTGAGTTCACCTTGGTAACAAAGCCTTGGAGCGGAATTCGAGCTACATTAAAGTATTGGTATGTTACAATACGCTCATCCATACTTGGCGTTACCATAGGTATGATACCGGGTATAGGAATATCCACAGCCAGTATTTTGTCTTATGTTGCAGAGAAGAGGATGGCAAAGAATCCTGAAACATACGGACAGGGGAATATCAGAGGTGTTATCGCTCCTCAGGCAGCTTCTAATGCTTGTACAAGCGGAGAGCTTATTCCTGCTTTCGCGCTTGGAATACCTGGAGGTGCTACAGCTGCAATATTCCTGGCTGCAATGACCTTGCACGGCTTGAGACCCGGTCTTAGCTTCTTTACATCAGGCGGGGCACTGGTTGATACTGTTTTCCTGGGAATGATCCTAGCACAATTTGTTATCCTGTTTTTTGGGTTAACGGCTACACCTTTACTTGCAAAAATCACAAAAATACCAAATGCAATATTAGTACCGGTAATTGTTGCACTATGCTTCGTAGGGGCATTCTCAGTAAATAACAGTATTGGAGATGTGATTGTTGCTATAGTCTTCGGAGTTCTCGGATATGTACTGTTCAAGTATAAATGGCCTGTTCAGTGCCTTGTTCTCGGTTTGGTACTGGGAGAGATAGCTGAGAGCAATTTTCATCGCGCAATGCAGATCTCGGATGGGTCATATGCTATATTTGTGCAGAAACCGATTTCTCTCATATTGTTAATTGCAGTTGTAGCAATTTTAGTTTGGACTTATTTTGGGGGAGCTATCAAATCAAAAATAAGAAGTGCAAAGGCTTAGAATTTGTAATGTGAAAATTTCAGGTGATGTAAATGGGGCAAAGATTTGAACCCCACTTACACCACCATTCTATTTTTATAGCTTAAAGCAGTTAACTTCATTAATAATGTGCATCAGGTTTTGAAAGCCGGTATGCTGAATTTGAAGCAGAAAGGAACTGCGATGTTCAGGTATTTGGAGGTTTCCGTCTACTATGCGGGGATTACCCTTTAAGGTGCTTTCGAAGGGTGTTTGCAGGAGTTCAATACCACCTTTATATTTCAAAGCGTCTAGAAGTTTATCTCCTTTTGAGTTATTGCTTAAAACCAGCGATACACCAAGACTGCTTTTATATTCCTTTGGAACTCCCCAGTAATCCGCCAAAGTAAGGTCTCCTTGCCTCGGCATACTGCAAAATCTGCATTTATAGCATGAATCGTTAAGATATAGGTCACTTAGAAACCCGACTAAGAATGGGTCCTCCAGAAAAGTTTCTGAATAATTGCTTCCATCAGTAAAATCAACAGATATCCTAAATTTGGACCAACCGTTTTCTTTATCACGGAAGTTAATTGATTTAATGGTACGGGAATTACTTATGTATTCCAGGTATTTATGAAAAACAAGTCTGGAAGGTGTGCCGTGACATACAAAATCTACAGTTATCAGATTTTCATCGGCAACAAACTTATTGAGAGCTGCAACCTGGCAAGGTAAGCCGGAGAATAATACAGTTTTGCCGTTTCTGATCATCCGGGAAATCTCCTTATATGCTAAACCAACATTGCTCTGGAGATATTTGGAGCCCCGGAACGGAATTATCTCCTGCTTTGTTTCCGCTCTTGCGTGACAAAGCGCTTGGTTGGATTCCCACATTACTCCATATACAGTACCGCCAAGGTCTATAACGGTATTGGCAATTTCAGTAAAAATTCCCCCTGAGGAGCTGTGTTTGCGAACTTCATCGTTTTTTGTCCAGGCAGCGTAAGCTGGAATATCATCAGCAGATCTATTACCTGCTGATTTACTTTCAAAGGCTGGACATTTTGCTGAACAGCGGCCGCAGTTATTGCAGCGGTTAGCTTCTATTACAGGCTTGTAGAAGCCGGCAGATGACTGCTTCATACTCAGGGCATTATTAGGGCATGCATTGTAACAGGCAAAACACCCTGTGCAGCTGTTGCCAGGTATTGTGCTGATAACTGAATTATTTAGTCCCATTGTGGGTTTCCTCCTGTAATGCAATTATAACATTCATATTCTAACATTTTTTTTGCATATATTACAGTGCATGATTTACATGGTTCGAATAGGATCTTCACAAATCGAAAAATAAACAATTTTACGGCTGTATTGAACGCACTAAAGCATTTACATTAGGGTATTGTGCGAATTCAATAACGATCAAGGAAACATTTCGCGAAACTTGAATTAATAATGTAAAATGTTTTCCGCGAAATATATAGATAAAATGTATTCAGTCAGATAAAATGTAAATATCGGAATAAACTGTCGAGTTTATATTTAAGAAATTGAGCTGCAGCATGCAAGAGAAAGTTTTATATGGCAAAGTATCAATTAATTTACAGTTGGAAAAGGGGTATCATATATGAAAATAATCATAGGAATCAGCGGTGCTTCAGGTGCCATATACGGTATAAGGCTTCTGGAGGAGCTGAAGGCAAGAGGAATAGAAACACATTTGATAATAAGCAAGTGGGGAGAAGTAACAATCGCTAAGGAAACAGATTATACAGTAGACCAGGTTAAGTTACTGGCTGCAAATGTATATGAAGAGGATAACCTGGCTGCAGCAATTTCCAGCGGTTCCTTCCAGAACAACGGGATGGTTATAGCCCCTTGCAGTATGAAAACTCTAAGTGGAATTGCAAATGGATACGCTGAGGACTTGTTGATAAGAGCTGCCGATGTTGCTATAAAGGAAAGGCGCAGGTTAATCCTGTTGACTCGGGAGACACCACTAAATCCTATTCATCTGGAGAACATGCTGAAGCTCTCACGTTTGGGGGTTACTATTATGCCGCCGGTACCTGCTTTTTATTCGAATCCGCATACAATTGGCGATATAGTAAACCATACCATAGGAAGGATTCTTGATCAGCTTGGCTTGGAAAACCAGCTATTTACAAGATGGGGAGGCGATCCAAATCAGACAGATATATGAAAGCATAGAGGATGGCAGGTACTCGCTTGAAGCAGTACTTATTGATACCGGTGACGGAATCATGCTATACTTGGGTGGAGGGGATAAGCCGCATGTGGGAACTGCAGTCATAAGCCAACCACGTCCCAGCATGAAAAATGACAATACTGTCAGCTGTACAACTTCAATAATAAACAGGTTATCCCATAAAGACGATTTTATTGTTATTCCTATGGCTGAAGCTGTTTGCAAAGCAGCAAATACAATAGTCGTGGCTTCAGGCGGAGTTCATGTTGATAATGCAGATGAAGCAGATATAAAAAGAATAATTGATAATATGGAAAAATTAAAAAATAAAATTCTCGAAAAATTAATTGTAACGGAAGCCTTCAAACCAATGTAAAAATTTCTTCAGATAAAATAAACATCCTACAACAATTGGATGTTTTTCTTTATAAATTGTCGAATATATATTAATATATAGATATATATTTCTTTTTTAGGAGTTAATGTGTATGTTTCCGATGACACATATTTGGTTCAGCAGAAGAGTATTGGGTTACTTGAACAACATGACTGTTCTGGGGTCAATTTTCCCGGATACAGTTATAAAATGCTGCCTTACTTATGACCAGACACATAATGTAGGTTGGGGGCTTTATGATTATTTCAGAGAATATGCAGAAGAGTACCTTGATTTTGTAAAGGCTGCTGTTACTCATACCGTAACGCCCAAGGGACTTGATTTTTATGGAGATGAGGAATATGGCCGCGGATATAAGGGATACTGCTTTCAGAAGGCAGCGGCCATAGAAAAAGAGGTTATTGAAGCCTGCAATATCCCTGACAAATTTGGACTCTGGAAAGCTCATAATTTTATTGAAATGGGTATTGAAATGAACATCGCATATTCTGAAAAGGAGCTTATGAATATATTCCACAACGGCCTTACTGACACCAGCCTTGTTTACCAGCTTTCATCCCATATCGATAAATACTTTGGGCTCAAAGACAGGTCATCTGCCTCCTGCTTCAGCAGATTTACCGAAGCTATGGAATTGAAGGATCTGAGCAGCCTCGCATTTGCAAAAAGATACAATACTCAAATGCAGATGAAACACGGTATAAGTATTGATATACCAAAATGCAGCAATATAATAGAAAAAAGCAGGACTATCGTACAGGGGGACTTTGACAGCTTTATTGACTACTGTACGGAACAGGTAGAGACCATGCTGAAGGAGGAACATGCGTGAATAGAGAAATATCTGTAATAGGGCATAAGAATCCGGACACCGATTCCATATGTTCGTCCATAGCTTATGCGAACCTTAAGAATCTATTGTCATCCGGAAGTACGTATTTTCCGAAAAGAATTGGGGAAATAAACAGCGAGACGCTTTTTGTACTTAACTATTTTAAGGTTGAGGAGCCGGAGCTGATAGAAAACGTAAAGACACAGGTTAAGGATATTAGTATTAGGAGGATAGACCTGGTTAAACCGGAAATATCCCTGAAAAAGGCCTGGGAAACAATGAAAAAGTGCGGGATTACGACTCTCCCGATTTCACATAACAACAGTACCCTGGATGGGATTATTGCGGTTGATGACATAGCTCATTCCTTTATGGACATATATGACAATGATATATTATCTCAGGCCAGAACGCCTTACAGCAATATTATAGAAGTGCTTGAGGGAGAAATGCTGGTAGGGGATATTGAGGATTCGATATATAATGGACATGTACTTATAGGGGCTATGAACCCCGATGTAATGGAAAGCTATATCCACCCAAAGGACATAGTAATTGTTGGAAACAGGTACGAGTCCCAATTATGTGCCATTGAAATGGGAGCACAGTGCATTATTGTTACCGGCGGCATACCTGTGGCAAGCTCCATAAAAAAACTGGCTGAAGCGAACAATTGTGCAATAATGATTTCACCTCATGATACCTATACGGTGGCAAGGCTTATCAATCAAAGCATACCTATCAGGCAGTTCATGATATCTGAAGGGCTTGTAACCTTCAATCTGAACGATTATGTTGATGATATCAGAGAGGTCATGGTTAAGAAAAGGTTCAGGAACTTCCCGGTTGTGGACGATGCTAACAATCTTGTAGGAATGATTTCGAGGGCATCTTTGATAAACCTGCAAAGGAAACAGGTGATACTGGTTGATCACAATGAGCACTCACAAGCTGTTGAAGGTCTTGAGGAAGCTGAAATATTGGAGATAATTGATCATCACAGGATAGGGGACATCGAGACCATAGGACCGGTATATTTCAGGAATCAGCCTTTAGGCTGCACTGCAACAATAATTTTCAACATGTACAGGGAGAACAACCAGGAAATAAGCAGGCAGGTAGCGGGACTTCTATGCTCGGCAATATTATCCGATACACTTGCCTTCAAGTCTCCAACATGTACCGAAATGGATAAGGTTGCTGCAGCGAGTCTTGCTTCAATAGCCGGACTGGATATGGAGGAGTTTGCCATAGCAATGTTCCGAGCAGGCTCAAATCTGGTGGACAAAAGTGCTGAAGAGCTCTTCTATCAGGACTTCAAGCAGTTCAAAATGGGGGAACTGGAGCTGGGGGTCGGACAGGTGAACTCATTAGACAGCAATGAGCTGCAGGAGGTTAAGGATAGGATACTTGAATATATGGATAAGGTCTATAAAAACAAGAACCTTGATATGGTGCTGTTCATGCTTACCGATATTTCCAACGAAAGGACAGAGCTGCTTTTCACAGGCAGCAACACCGAGCTTATATCAAAGGCTTTTGAAGGGAAGCACGGAAAAAATTCAATAATACTTCCGGGAGTGGTATCAAGAAAGAAGCAGGTGATACCGCCGCTCTTGAGAAGTGCAGGCCAATAGAAAATAATAAGCTTAAGATGGAGATATATTCATGGATTTTGAAATTACAATACTGAACGTCGTATTTTTATGCTTTGCAGGCTTTATAGCAGCAACTGTGGATGCAATTGCCGGCGGAGGCGGTCTGATAAGCCTTCCATCCATACTGGCAGCAGGAGTGCCTCCTCATTTTGCTTTGGGTACCAACAAATTTGCAAGCTCCTTTGGAGCAGTTACGAGCGCATATACATTCACGCGCCTCGGAAAAGTTTTTGTTCCCTTGATGAAGTTTACTGTACCCTGCACACTGGTAGGTTCAGTGGTTGGAGTTCTTGCAGCACTGAGAATTGATCAGGGCTTTTTGAAAATAGTAATACTGGTGCTTGTCTTCGCAACGGCAATATACACAATTGTAAAAAAGGATTTTGGGAATGAAGATAAGTTTACCGGACTTACCCGGAAGAATATAATTCAAGGCTGTGTATTTGCATTTACCCTTGGCTTTTATGACGGCTTCTTCGGACCTGGGACAGGCTCTTTCCTGATATTCCTTTTCATAAAGGTTTATGGCTATGATTTTACAATAGCGGCAGGTAACAGCAAGGTGCTGAATTTCGTAAGCAATATCACATCACTTGTGATGTTTGCTGTAAATGGGAAGATATATTACATAGTAGGAATACCCATGGCTTTGGCAATGATCGCAGGTGCAAGGCTGGGAAGCAAAATTGCCATAAAGAACGGTGCAAAGGTAATTAAACCGATATTCGTAACAATAGCAATGGTGCTGACTGTAAAGCTATTGCTTGACAGTCTCGCTTAATGAAAAAATGCTTATCAGGAAATAAACATTAATATCATGGATCAGGAAAGGAAGGATAAGAATGGATAATTATGAGGTAATACTGGACTTTTTCAGCAAGGCAGAAAAGCCGGTCAGTGCAGGGCAAATCGCAACAGCAACAGGTATAGACAGAAAAGAAGTTGATAAGGTTATGACCAAGCTTAAAAAAGAAGAGAAAATAGTTTCTCC
>CAZUGK010000005.1:20976-28482 GCA_964619815.1 uncultured Clostridiaceae bacterium
TACTAGGAGTTATGGTAAGTATTATATTAGCTATTATAGGAGGAGTAATGGCGTTACTAAATATAAATCCTAAAGTCAATCTAATAGGCTCTGTATTGATGAATTTTGTGTCAGCAAGTGTAAGTAGTTATCTATATATGTTTACAATAACTATCTGTAAAAAAGAAGAGAAAATAGTTTCTCCAAAGGTTTGTTACTGGGAAATCAAAAAATAATAGTGACTTAGCCAATGAGCTGCTGTCAAACGTCAGCAGCTCATTTTTGAAGGGCAGATATAAGTGATGTTGATATTGAAGGTATTAATGAAAAGGAGATATAAATGAAGAAGTACGATACTGTTGTATTTGATTTGGATGGAACACTGCTTAATACGCTTGACGATCTTGCAGACAGTGTCAATTATGCAATGCATAAGTATGGCTTTCCATGCAGGGAGCTTGATGAAGTGAGGAATTTTGTAGGTAATGGAGTTGGACGCCTGATGGAGCTTTCCATACCTGACGGTCTTAATAATCCGCAGTATGAAAAATGCCTTGCAGATTTTCGCAGTCATTATTCGGGAAATATGCAGAACAGGACTGCTGCGTATGAAGGGATCAATGAGCTTTTGGCTGAACTAAAAGAAAAAGGTTATAAGCTCGCGATTGTATCAAATAAGTTTGACAAGGCAGTAAAAGGACTTAATAAGGTTTATTTTGAAGATTACATTAAAGTTGCAATCGGAGAATCAGAAGACATACGCAGGAAGCCGGCACCGGATACTGTATTTCAAGCCCTTGAGGAATTGGGCTCTACTACTTCCAGTGTTATATATGTGGGCGATTCCGAGGTAGATGTAAAAACAGCAAAGAATTCCGGAATTGTCTGTGTGGGAGTAACCTGGGGTTTTAGAGGCAGAGAGGTCCTCAAGCGGGAAGGCGCGGATTTCATAATAGATAAGCCGCGGGAATTATTAAGGATACTTGAAGGTTAGTTTGAGTACAATCATATCTTATAGGAAAAAGCAGGAAATTTGTCAATGATGTAGAATATTAGAAATAAAACTGTTTATTATTTAATTGAACATTTGGGTTTAATACAGATACGGCAGAGATAGCAAAGTAAGCTTTTTCACACTGATTTTGTAGAAACGTAGTCTTTGCACAATTCTAATTGCGATTTAGACTAAAACAGTTATGTAATTGCAGTTATAACTGCAATAGTTGTAAAATTGCAGTTATAACTGCAATTTTATTGATACAAAATATATATGAACATATAATAAATGGAGGTGAAAGCATGTATTATGCTGTAATAGGTGATCTTGTTGCTTCGCGCCATTATGAAAATCGATTCGAATTGCAAGAAAAACTAAAGAAAATTTTAAGTGAAATTAATATAGAGTATTCAGATGATATAGGAGCTAATTTTGTGATTACATTAGGGGATGAGTTTCAAGGATTATTAAATCAGCCGCTTCATCTATTTCAGATTATTGATAAAATTAGGTTTTCAATGTATCCTGTAAAAATACGAATAGGGATTGGAATTGGTGACATAAATACCCGAATTGACAGAGGGCAGGCTATTGGAGCTGATGGGCCGGCTTATCATTATGCACGTGAGGCAATAGAAGAAATCCGAAAAAATGAAATTAGTCAGCGAAGAAAATTACAGGATGTCAAAATTGCGGCCGGACAGAAAGCGGAGTATCTGGATTTGATTAACAGTAACCTGAGCCTGTGTTCCTGTTTGGAAAATTCATGGACAGAAAAACAATTCGAGACTATAGCTTTGATTTTGTATAAACAGATTTCTCAGAAGGAGGCTGCAAAAAAAATAGGGATATCTGCTTCTAGTATACAACGGCGTCTAAATAGCGCTCATTATTTCGAATATAAGTTCGCAAGAGAGCTGATAGGCAGAACACTTATAGATAGGTGGAAAACGACAGATGTATAGTAAAATAATTTTATGCACTTTATTGTCACACGTTGTTGGCGACTATTATTTTCAGACACCTAAAGCAGCTGAAGAAAAATCCAAAAGTAATAAGATGATTTTTTTGCATGCTTTCATATATTGTGTTCCGTTCCTGGCTTTATACCTGTTCAGTAATAAAGATTCCACGCTTTTTATATTAACTTTTTTTCTGTGTTTTTCACACTTAATTATTGATTTAATTAAGGTTAACATGTGTAAAACAAAACTATGGACTAAGTACCAAAAAAGATATGAAATTGGAGAGGTAGTAGCATACATGTCTGATCAACTCCTACATATTACGCTGATTTTTGGAATTAGTACCTATTTTGTTAATAAAGGCTTAACTCTCTACCCGGAAAAATTAATAGAGCAAACTGCAATTGCCTTGGGGATTTCTATTGAAAATGTTTTAAAATGGATATTGCTTATATTATTAATATATAAGCCTGCCAATATCACTTTTTCAAAACTTTTTAAGTTGTACAAGCCTGTTGAGGAAATTACAAGTGCAGCAGATGATGGGAAAAATGAAATTAAAGCTGGGGCAATGATTGGTTTTTTGGAAAGAGTGCTGCTGGTTATATTCTTTTCTATTGAGCAATATTCATCTATTGCTCTAGTTATGACAGCAAAATCAATTGCACGGTATGATAAATTATCTAATGATGAAAAATTTGCTGAGTATTACCTGATTGGAACGTTATCAAGCATGATTATGGCAATAACTGCTTATTTTCTAGTATTTAAAGTATTATAACAGTTTACTTTTTGCTAAAATGCTACGCTGTTGGTATCAACAACAAAGAACTACCTGTTTGGGTAGTTCTTTTTTTATCAAATAATATAAACATTCTATTGACAACAATATCACAATATCGTAATATTATAATATACTGATATAGGGGACGTGATTTAGTGGAAGATATAAAAAAATACGAGGATACAGCGGAGATACTAAAAGCCATAGCGCACCCTGTAAGGCTTTGCATTGTAAAAGGACTTATGGACAAGAAGTGCAACGTATCACATATGCAGGAATGCCTTGAACTGCCACAGTCAACTGTGTCACAGCATCTGAGCATTCTGAGGTCAAAAGGCATAATAAAAGGTGAAAGAAACGGGCTGGAGATAACGTATAGCGTTGTAAATGAGGATGTAAGGAAAATAATTAATGTATTGTTTGATTAGTTGTAAGGAGGTCAACAATGGAAAAGCAAAAATTAGTTGTAATAGGTGCAGTTGCAGCAGGCACAAAAGCTGCTTCAAAGGCTAAGAGGGACAACCCGGGCCTGGACGTGAAGGTTTTTACCAAGGAAAGGTATATATCTTATGCCGGATGCGGCCTGCCGTACTATATTGGCGGAATCATCAAGGAAAAGCAGGAGCTTTTGGTAAGGTCCCCTGAAGATTTTAAAAAGGAACAGGGAATAGACATATACACCGAGCATGAAGTGAAGAGGATAGACGCTTCTTCGAAGAAAGTAACGGTCGAGAATTTAAAAAACGGCGAAATAAGTGAGTTCTCATATGACAAGTTAATAATAGCAACGGGAGCTTCACCAATTGTGCCGCCTTTGGACAATATAAACCTCACTAACATATTTACTCTAAGAAGCGTATCTGACGCATTTGCAATAAGAGAACTGGTGGATTCAGGTAAAGTAAAGAAAGCAGTCGTAGTCGGCGGAGGCTTTATAGGGCTTGAAGCAGCTGAGAACCTGAAGCACAGAGGTCTGGATGTCACTATTGTGGAACTTGTGCCTCACATACTTCCACCCTTTGATGAGGAGATTGCACTATATGCGCAAAACCATATGGAAAGCAAGGGAGTTAAGATATTGACGGGGGAAAAGGTTACAGGCTTTGACGGTGTTGATGGGAAAGTTACTACAGTTAAAACCTCGGCGGGTGATATTGAAGCCGATCTGGTGATACTGTCTATCGGAGTAAGAGCAAATACAGCCATTGCTGCAGAAGCAGGAATTGAACTGGGTGTGACCAGGGCAATCAAAGTAAATAAATACATGGAAACAAATATAAAAGACATATATGCTGCAGGAGACTGTGCTGAGAATACAAATCTCATTACCGGAAAGCCTGCATGGTACCCTATGGGTTCCACATCGAACAAAACCGGCAGGATTGCAGGGCATAATGCCGCATTGCAAAACCAGGAGGAAGCCCTGAAGGAAAGCCTGGAGGGGGTACTCGGAACTACAATCGTAAGGCTTTTTGATGTAAATGCAGCAAAAACAGGGCTTTCAGAGAGAGACGCAGTAAAGGAAGGGTATGAGATTGAAACGGTACTTGTTCCTGCAAATGACAGAGCGCACTATTTCCCAGGCTATAAGGAGATAATGACGAAGCTCATAGTGGATAAAAACACTCATAAAGTGCTTGGAGCACAGGTAATTGGAGAAGGTGTGGCAGACAAGCCGATAGATACGATTGCGACTGCAATAACCTTAGGAGCTAAAGTTTCCGACCTTGCGAAGCTGGATCTTGCCTATGCACCGCCATTTTCTATGGCGATGAGCTCAACAATTCTTTCTGCAAATGTTATGCTGAACAAGCTGACCGGCAGAATAGAAACAGTTAAGGCTCAAGAGCTTTCGAGCAAGCTTGAGGATGGAAGCTTCAACGTGCTTGATGTGAGAGAAGAAGCAGAATTCTTTATTTCTGCGATTCCTGGGGCAGCAAACATACCCATGAACGAGCTTGAAGCGAGGGTAAATGAAATTGATACAAGCAAGGAGACAATAATTCTGGTATGCAAGGTTGGCAAAAGAGCATTCCTGGCATATCTCAAGCTTAAGGAAATGGGCTTTACAAATCTTAAGATATTGGAAGGCGGAACAAATGCCTATCCATATAAATTAGTATAGAGGGGGAAGAAGAAATGGCAGAGAAATACATTAACGCAAGAGGACTTCAGTGTCCGGGGCCTGTGGTTGAGCTTTTTAAGGTTGCCAAAGCTTCAGACAGCGGCGATTTGATAACAATTGAGGTTACAGACGGTGGCTTCAAGAAAGACATAGCTGCCTGGTGCAAGAAGACAGGCAATGAACTGGTAAGTCTTGTTGAAGAAGACGGAGTAACCAAAGCAGTGGTCAAGAAAGGTTAAGGTGGGGTATGAGCAGCAAGACGATGATAATGTTCAGCGGAGACCTGGATAAAGCCATGGCAGGCCTTATAATAGCCAATGGAGCCGCTGCCATGGGAGACGATGTTACTATATTCTTTACTTTCTGGGGTCTTAATGTGCTGAGAAAAGCACAGAAAATAAACGTAAGGAAGTCATTTATGGAGAAAATGTTTGGGTGGATGATGCCTAGAGGGCCTGAAAAGCTTGGACTTTCAAAAATGAACTTCGGCGGAATGGGTTCAGCAATGATGAAGGACATGATGAAGAAGAAGAAGGTCAGCAGTCTGCCTGAACTGATAAGAAGTGCTCAGGATATGGGAGTCAAGTTCATAGCCTGCACTATGTCCATGGATGTCATGGGGATCAAGAAGGAAGAGCTTATTGACGGCATTGAGTTTGCCGGGGTCGCAACATATTTGGGAGAAGCCGACGGGGCAAATGTCAATTTGTTTATTTAATAATGAAAGGGCGGGCATGGAAACCCGCCCCTACTTATGTCCGAAAACACGCGCAACCCGTAACCATATCAAATGGGAATACCTTAGCCTATTGCCCATATACTCCACGGTATTTAGGTTCAAGCATTACCGCAATTTTTCTCATGGCAAAGTCTGCGCACATCTCCTCCCAGTCTGCATCAGCCGGAGATTCAGCTTTCGGGGGAAGTGTGAAAGGCTCGCCAACCGTTACTTTAACCTTTGCCCGGTGAAGTTCCTCACCGCCCATATCGTTATCGTCAATCGGGAGTACTATTTCAGTACCCTCAAGAGCTATAGGCACTACCGGAACGCCTGCAAGCTTCACAAGGAGTATAAAGCCCTTCTTGACGTTTATAAGAGAGCCTGTCCTGCTTCGGGTACCCTCCGGGAATATGACTATTGAGCCTCCTGCTTTAAGGTATTTCAATGCAGACTTTATAGCACTTTTATCCGGACTTCCGGGGGTTATGGGAATGTAGTTTATGCTTTTAAGGAAAAAGGATGTGAAAGAGTTTTTTTCCAGTTTGACTCCTGCCATAAATGCAGCTGAATTGTTCTTGAGCAGGCTGTCTAAAACAGCACCATCGAGATTACTCAAGTGGTTTGCTATAAATATTGTCGGTTTGTTTTCCCTTTCAGTAAGAATTTCCTTACCATGGAGCTCAATTTCTGCATACTTTGAGAGCAAAAAACTGATGGCTGCCTTCCCCAGAAGCCGTACAAAGCTGTCGGGCATCAGATTTATGAGTGGAAGTAAAGACCTGAATACTTTCATATATTACCTCACATAAAAATTCTATTGTATGAATTTACCCTGTAATAATCAGCTCCTTGATTATAGCACATTATATCAGGAATGATAAGAACCCCGGCCGGGGTTCTTATCATTCTTTTGACTTTTCCGCTTTTTTCTCTATCTCGTCGATAAGCTTTAAAAGAACTTCTGTTTTAGCTTCAACTATCATTCCGTTTTTTGCAATTATTGCATTTTTCAGATCAGAGAAAGCGAATTCAAATTTGGTCACTATTTCTGCATTGTCGCTTTTGAGCTTTGGCCTGGCCGTCATCCAGATGTTTTCGAAATATAGAAGCACATCGTTCGCACCTGCAAAATCCTGCTTCTCACTCAAAAGCTTTATTTTTTTTGCAGCGAACCTGAGCCTGTCAAGATCTGGAGGAACCTTTGATTCATAGAGCATATAGAAATCCGGCAGGTATTTATAAAGTTGATTCACCTCCAGCAAGCTCTGATAAGCGTCTTGAGCCTCCACTGTTTTGGTCAGGTTATTCAAGGCTGATTCAAAATCATTGATCGTAGTTTGCATTGCAAAGTCGGCAATAGCCTTTGTTTCATAGCTGTTCCATGAACTATGAAGTGCCAGCACGTCTTTTCTTATGCTTTCAAAGTTCTTATACTTTTCCTGGTCCAGCTTCAGCTTTACCTGCTCAGGAGTGAGCTTTGGGGCTTGTGTTTGCTGCTTCTCCTCTCCGCCGCCTCCACTGCTTCCGCTGCTGCTGCCGCCACCGCCGCCTCCGCCTCCGCCTTGCTCGCCGGACTGGCCTCCCTGATCTCCACCACTGTCCTGTTTACTGGCTTGTGCTTCTTTTTTTTCGATTTTCTCCTGCTGAATGAACATTGGCTTCTTACTTTCTTCATATAATGACTCAAGAGCCTTCTCTACCTTTTCAATACTGTCCTTCAGCTTATCCAATTCTTCGGGGGGCTTTTTTTCCTCTGCTTGCTTTTGTGCACTCTGAAGCTCAGGCTTCCTCTGGGGAGAGCATGCAGCGAAGGTAAGAAATGACAGAATAATAAGCATTGTCAGTACAAATTTATATAAAGGCTTTGTTACATACAAAATGATCACCTCTTATATGTTGCGCACTAAATCCGTTAGTCAAAGTTCATTAGTGCAA
>CAZUGK010000005.1:28492-35150 GCA_964619815.1 uncultured Clostridiaceae bacterium
TCGTAAAGCGTATCCAAGCCACATAATCTTCGTTGTACTATTCATATAGATATATTATTTCCTTAATTGCTTTTAATATTATTTCAGATGCTGCTTTGATTCCTCTCGGATATATAAACATCTTTCCAATATTGGAATACAGCTGAAATTTGTATTTTATAAGGAAAAAATTAATTAAATACAGAATAATTCTGAAAAATTGTATATATTTAATAGCACAACTAAAAATTCAGAGAGATAGAAACATTGTTAGGTCATGGGACAATTTGCTATAATTATTGTAATAGACAAAAATTGGTATAAGGAAGGCAGCATATGAAGAAAAATAGAGTAAGGGATTATGGAATCAGTATTGGTAAGCTTACCACAGGAAAGAATAACTCCATTACGGATGTGGAGGGTGTTTTGGTAGGGCATTGCACAATAGCAGAGGGGGATGCCAGAACAGGAGTAACTTCAATACTTCCGCATGGCGGCAACCTGTTTAGGGATAAAGTGGCTGCAGCATGCCATGTGATAAACGGTTTCGGAAAGACTGTTGGAACCCTTCAGATAGATGAGCTTGGGACTATAGAAACCCCGATTGTGCTGACTAACACCCTCAGCGTTGGGACAGCATATGAAGCGCTTGTAGAATACATGCTGGAACAGAATGAAGATATCGGAATTAGTACAGGTACGGTGAACCCGGTTATATGTGAATGCAACGACGGTTTTCTTAATGACATCCGGGGGCTTCACGTCACTAAGGCGCATGTATTTGAAAGCATCAGAAGTGCTGGCACATGTTTTGAAGAAGGCGCTGTCGGAGCAGGCACAGGGATGTCCTGCTTCGGCCTTAAGGGAGGCATTGGCTCTGCTTCGAGGCTTATAAAGCTGGATGAGGGGGACTATACTTTAGGTGTGCTGGTGCTGTCAAATTTCGGGGTGAAGGAAGATCTGCTGCTGGATGGGATGCATGCGGGAAGTACAATTTGCAGGAATCCGGAGGTAACGGAAGAGGATAAAGGTTCGATCATAGTAATAATAGCCACTGACATACCTCTATCCGAAAGACAGCTTAAGAGGGTATCCAAAAGAGCAGTTGTAGGCCTTGCCAGACTTGGCTCCTTCCTGGGAAACGGAAGCGGTGATATAGTCATTTCGTTCAGTACGGCCAATAGGATAAAGCATTATGAGGAGCAGGATATAATCATCATGAAGCTTATAAATGAAAACAAAATAAACCTCCTGTTCAGAGCTGCAGCTGAAGCAACAGAAGAGGCTGTGCTTAATTCAATGGTGGCAAGTGAAGCAGTAACGGGAAGGAGCGGCAACAGGAGAGAAACTTTAAAAAGGTATATCGAAATAATTAAATAATAACGGGGAGTGGGTATATGAAGACCATTGGAATAATTGGCGGAATGGGCCCCCTGGCCGCCGCCAGACTGTTTGAGAGAATTGTCATACTAACAAAAGCCAAGGGTGATAATGAACATATTCCAATGATAATTGATAATAATACAAATATACCGGACAGGACAGAATATATATTGAAAAATGGAGATAATCCCGTATACGAGCTTGTAAGGTCAGCTATAAGGCTCGAGCTTATGGGAGCAGATGTAATTATAATCGCCTGTAATACTGCCCACTATTTTTATAATGAAATTATAAAGTTCGTCAGAATTCCTGTAATAAATATGGTTGAGGAGACGGCCAAATATATAAGACATAACTGCCCAACTGCAAAACGCGTAGGCTTGCTTGCTACGGAAGGCACCTGCAGTTCGGGAATATATGAGAGCATCTTTGACCGGTTCGGCCTGGAGCTCGTCATACCCGAACCGGAAGAGCAGAAGCATATAACAGCTTTAATATATGACATAAAAAAGAGCAGCGAGGGCATAGATCCTGAGAATGCAAGAAAGGTTGCAGCGGCTCTTATGGCCCGGGGGGCAGAGGCTATTGTCCTGGGCTGTACGGAACTCCCTATAGCCTTCAGTATGTTCGATATATGCAGCAGTTATGTGGATTCTTCCGAAGTATTGGCAATCAGTGCGATAGCCTATGCAGGAAAAGAAGTAAATTGTGATAAAAAGGACAAATGCATGCAGTGATTTTTTATTGTTTTTCTGGTAGTATAGTATGTAATACAAGTATGGGGGATAAGCAAATGAAAAGGATGAGGTACATATTTACAGTATTATTTGTAGCATTAATGCCGCTGGTGCTGCTGCTTACAGATGTGCAGCTGGTGGCTTTCGACAGAGATTACTACAGTGCGGAATACGTTAAATACGGTATTCCCGGGCATATTGGAATGAGCTTGGAGAACCTTATGGATTCAACAGAAAAGCTTCTGCAGTATCTGGATAATAAAAGAGATAATCTGGACTTTAAGGCAAGCTTTATTAGCGGTGAGGAGGAGTTCTTCAGCCCAAGGGATAAGTCCCATATGGTTGACGTCAAAGGTCTTTTTGTAAATGGGCGTATTATAAGAAATGCTGCACTTCTCTATGCAGCAGGCTTTATATTGTATTTGTTCCGGAAGAAGCCGATGAAATTCCAGCTCCGGAGGCTTGCCCGCTATGGTATTGCAGTTTCGGCGGCAGGAATTGCTCCTGTTCTTCTGCTTGTTATACTGATGAATATAGACTTCTATAAATATTTTACCATATTCCATGAGATTTTCTTTACAAATGATTTATGGCTTCTGGATCCGACCACGGACAGGCTGATAAATATGTTTCCCCAGGACATTTTCACTGATATGGCTTTCTCCATATCTTACTTTTATATTGCCGAGATGGCTCTGATATTTGTCTGCAGCCTGCTTGTACTTAAATTTGTCAGGGCAGAATCCAACTAATCTATCGCGGAGGTTTTATAATGAAGAGATTATGCATATTACTTGCTTTTGTCATGCTATTTGCCTCAGGTTGTCTTCCAAAGGACGAAACAAAATCCGAGAATGTGAAGCTTTATTTTGCGCTTAAAGGAAACACCGGTTTGGGTATAGAAAGCAGAGATATACAATTCAAGGATGAAAAAAGTAAATATTTGAATACTCTTGCGGCGCTTGTTTCGGGCCCATCAGACAGCAGCAAGTTTGAAACAAGCATCAGCAAGGATACAAAGGTATTGGACGTTAAAGCAGAGAACGGGAATCTTACAGTTGACTTTTCAAAGGAGTTCAATGTATTTTCAGGCAGCATGCATGAAGCTGCGGTGGTAGCTTCAGTGGTAGATACAATGCTGCAGTTTGAAGAGATTAAGAAGGTTAGGATACTTGTCGAGGGTCAGGAGCTTATAGCCCCCAGCGGGGAGCCATATGGCTTCATGGAGTTTATTGATTTCAATACGGCAGATATGTCGGAGAGGGAAATTACACTTTACTTTGCAGATTCTCAGGCTATGTATCTGGTTCCTGAGAAAAGGACTGTGCTCGTAAAGAAAGATATTGACGATGCTGAGTTTTATCGTATAGTACTGGAGGAGCTGATAAAAGGGCCCAACACTGAAAATCTGTACAGGACAATACCGGAAGAGGTTAAAATTGAATATATTGAGCTGGACGGGGATTTACTGAAGGTTGATTTCTCAGAGGAAATGCACACAAAGCATTGGCGTGGTGCGGCAGGAGAAAATATGACAGTAAATTCCATTGCCAATACAATGACGGAGTTTGAAAATGTTAAGAGAGTAATGCCTAGTGTTGACGGAGGGCCGCTGAGCATAGAACATATGGTGGTTGAAGAGCCTCTGACAAGGAATGAAGGTATTATATACAGACAATAGGCGATGGGCTAGGGTATTCCTATGGGGTATGGCTACGCGTTACGCGTTTCGGGTTGCGCGAATTCAGAAGGGCTTCGAAGCAGCTGCTAGACTGAAGCCATTGGGATTTAATTCATTATATATAAAGGAGATTTTGATTTGGAATCACAAAATACGGACAGGATATCCTTTTTTAGCGCTAATCTTTTATACATGGCCGTAATGGTTCTGTTCGTCACTGCAGGTTATATTGCACAGAACTGGAGCTTTCATTATGGAGTACTGATAACAGAATTCCTGCTGATTGCACTGCCGACAATCATATATGCAAAAGCCAGGGGTGCGGACATAAAAAATGATCTCAGGTTCAACAGCCTGAGTGTCATTGATACCATGCTTGTAATAGTTGCTTTTATTTCAGCTTATTTTGTAGCAGTTTTCATAAATCTGCTGGGGGAAATTCTTATCAGCCTGATGGGAAACCTGATTATACCGGAAATCCCTTTCGCAAAAAATCCTAAGGAATATTTAGTACTTCTTTTTGTAATTGCGGGCTCGGCAGGGATCTGTGAGGAGATACTCTTTCGCGGCTATATACTCAGAGCTTATGAAAAGCTCGGAATGTGGCCCGGTATAATAGCCACAGCACTGCTTTTTGCGATATTGCATCTTAACATACAGAACATATTGGCACCTTTTTTTCTTGGTATAGTACTCGGTTTTGTAGTATATAAGACAAATTCAATATTTGCCGGGATTATTGGGCATTTTATAAACAATGCAATTTCTGTTACCTGGAGCTATGTGATAATGAACCTGCCTTTCTACAAGAATATGAATTTGGAGCAGGTCCAGGAAGGTATGACAACACAATCACTAATGGGTGCGGTTATCCTTTTTGCCATAATACTGCCTCTTGCGGGTACTATAATGGTTATATGCCTGAAGGCGATAAACGACAGGCATCCTGAAGCGGTTTCCAATAGAGCGGCTGCAGGATTCTCCGGTATGGTGAACAGAATCAAGCTATCCTGGCCCTTATTGGTAAGCATCTTGATATTCATTGGAATGATGGCTCTGGAAATAGTATTGATAGTAAGCGGGAAACCATTACTAAATCTTTAACAAGGGGATGATGAAAAATGCTGGATGTAGTAGTAATTGGCGGGGGCCCGGCGGCCTTATCCGCTTCCTTGAACCTTAAAATAAGAAACAAGAGCTTTGTAGTTCTGGGTGGCAATGAAAAGGTCACAGGGTTAATGAAGGCTCCTCAGATAGACAATTATCTGGGTTTTGAAGGAATCAGCGGCAGTAAGCTCATAGAGAGCTTTAAGAAACACGCAGCCTCAATGGGTGTGAAAATAAAAAGTGAAAAAGCATATAATGTATTGGATATGGGAGGCTACTTCTCAATAAATGCAGGAAATGAGTTTTATGAGGCAACGTCAATAATTATCGCTACAGGACATGGAAAAGCCAACTACTTTGAGGGGGAGAGGGAATATCTCGGGAAGGGAATAGGCTACTGTGCCACCTGCGACGGCCCATTATACAGGAACAAACCTATAGCAATAATTGCGGAGAATGAGGAAGGGGAAGAAGAAGCAAACTTCCTTTCAGAGATTTGCGGGCAGGTGTACTATATACCTACCTATCGCAAAGAACCCAAGCTGAAGGACAATATAACGCTGCTGAAAGAAAAGGTAACCGGAATACAAGGTGACGGGAACAAGGTTCATACTTTGACAACCGATAAAAGCGAGTTAAAAGTGGACGCAGTATTCATAATAAGAAATGTGATTCCGCCTAATCAGTTGATTGAAGGGCTGGAGCTCAGCGAGGGGAGCATAAAGGTAAACAGGGATATGGCGACAAACATCAAAGGGGTATTTGCATGCGGAGACTGCGTCGGAAAGCCTTATCAGATTGCAAAGGCTGTAGGAGAAGGGAATGTAGCATCCCTCAGTGCAGTTAAATATATTGATGAATTGCGGAAATGATTTCTAAGCAATAATCAGTCCGAAATTATACATTAAAGCAATATAAGCACGCAAACCTTTTGCGTGCTTATTTATAAATTTAGAAATGGAAAATAAAGATGAAACGTTGACAATAAAGGACATATGGAATATAATATTAGTGGAAGAACAGATACCCCGTATAGGTATATAATTATTTAAAATTTACATATAATAAATGGGGGTGAAAAAATGCTGGACAAAAACATGGTTATAGATGATATTCTATATAAGTATCCACAGCTTGAGGAAGTTTTCAGGAACCACGGGATAAAGTGCTTTGGCTGAGGCGGAGCTCTCTATATGACTGTAGAGCAGGCTGCTCACAGATATCACATGAACACAGATGAGCTTATGAGTGACCTAAATAAAGCAGCACAGTAGTGATTGCCGTCCTTTGGACGGCTTTTCTCATATAACAGCAGTTTGACACGTCTGGTAAATTAATATTGTTTAGTCATGGATAAACTATAAATACATTACTTTTAAAAAGCAATTTAACTATTTTTTGGGGGTCATTATGCTACATAAGTATGAACAAAACGGTTTGAAAATCGTTGTAGATGTAAACAGCGGAACAGTGCATGTGGTTGACCAGCTTACCTTGGATGTGCTGGACTACTATCCTGACAGCGCTGACAACATAATTGGAAAATTGAAGGACAAGTACGAAGAGTGCAATATCAGGGAAGCGTTGGATGAAATAAGCGAGCTTAAGAAACAGGGGCTTTTGTATTCAGACGATACATATATGGATAAGGTTCTCAATGAAAAAAGAGAAACCCATACTAAAGCGCTGTGCCTGAATATAGCCCATGACTGCAATATTCGCTGCGGCTACTGCTTTGCTTCCACAGGAGATTATCACGGTGGTAGGAAAT
>CAZUGK010000005.1:35160-52884 GCA_964619815.1 uncultured Clostridiaceae bacterium
CTACCATGGCGGGCGCAAGCTTATGCCTTTTTCGGTGGCTTCAAAGGCGATTGACTTTCTGCTTGAAACATCAGGGTCCAGGAAAAGGCTGGAGGTGGATTTCTTCGGCGGAGAGCCTCTCATGAATTTTGATGTAATAAAGGAAACAGTTATCTATGCAAGAAAGCGTGAAAAGGAATTTGGCAAGAGGATTGGCTTCACCATCACTACCAATGGAACGCTTTTGAACAAGGAAATAGAAGAATTTATAAATGAAAGCATGGATAATATAGTATTGAGCATAGACGGCAGAAAAAAGGTTAATGACCGTATGAGGAAGTTTATTGACGGTTCCGGAACCTATGACAGCATTATGCCTAAATTGAAGAGCATTGTGGATTCCAGGGGGGACAAGAGCTATTACATAAGGGGAACCTTTACAGCGAATAATCTGGATTTCTGCAGTGATGTGCTGCATTTGGCCGATGAGGGCTTCAGGGAGATTTCCATTGAGCCTGTGGTTGCGGAAAAGGAAAGAGGCTATGCTTTGCGTGAGGAGCACCTGCCTCAAATTTACGAGGAGTATGAAAAGCTTGCCAGTAAGTATATAGAGTACAATGAAAATGGAAAGGGCTTCAGATATTATCATTTCCTTATGGATTTGGACGGAGGTCCCTGCGTTTACAAGAGAGTATCCTCCTGCGGGTCCGGGGCTGAATATTTTGCCGTTACTCCGGACGGAGAGCTTTATCCCTGCCATCAGTTTGTAGGGAGGCAGGAATATCTTATGGGAGATGTCTGGAAAGGCGTAACAAACAAGAATCTCATGAAGGAGTTTTCCGAGAACAACGTTTACCATAAGGACAAATGCCGTGAATGCTGGGCAAAATTCTACTGCAGCGGAGGGTGCCAGGCAAATGCGACAGCTTTCAATAATGATCTGAAAGTCCCATATGACCTGGAATGCAAGCTGCAGAAAAAAAGAATCGAGTGCGCGATAATGATTAAGGCGTATGAATCGCTGCGCTAGGTGCGAGGTTTCGGGGTTACGAGGTTCCGGGGAACGGGTAACACGGGACACAGGTCAATCCACGAAATGACACTGAATGATTTGTATTTTTGCATCATGCTTCGGAGGTATACCCAAGCATTCCACGAGCCTCGTGCCACGCGCCACGAGCCAAAAATAATGAAATTCACAGAGATTCGAATGACTTATCATGTAGTATAAAATTTTTATCTAAATAAAATATTATAATTCGATTGGAGGAAATATTATGGAGAATTTAGTACCGGTAAGCTTGTCAAACAGACACATACACGTTTCACAGGAGCACCTTGAAGCGCTTTTCGGTAAAGGACACGAGCTTACTAAAACAAAAGATCTTTCACAGCCTGGACAATATGCTTGTGAAGAAAAGGTTGATATCGTCGGACCAAAATCAACGCTTAAAGGGGTAAGAATACTTGGACCCGTAAGACCGGAGACACAGCTGGAGATATCCATGTTTGATGCCAGGACTATGGGTGTAGAGGGTGTGGTAAGAGCATCCGGAAAAATTCAGGGGACACCAGGCTGCACAATTATCGGACCTAAAGGACAGGTTGAAATAAAAGAGGGAGTTATAGTAGCCGCAAGACACATCCATTTGCACACAAGTGACGGCGAAAAGCTCGGTCTTAAAGATAGAGATATTGTAAAGGTAAGAGTAGGCAGCGAAAGAGCAGTTGTATTTGAAAATGTTATGGTTAGGGTAAGCCCTGATTACGCCCTGGATATGCATATAGACATAGAAGAAGGAAATGCAGCAGGGATAGGAAATGGCACAATGGGAGAGATTATCAGATAATTTGTATGAACTGGGGGAAAGTATATGAATAAGTTAGAACTGGCCCGGTATATTGATCATACGATTTTGAAGCCTGATGCCAAGGAAGGGGACATTATAAAGCTTTGCAGGGAAGCTCTGGAGTACAAATTTGCATCGGTATGTGTGAATGCTTCAAATGTGAGGCTGGCTGATTCTTTTCTTCATGGAACAGAGGTAAAGGTCTGTACTGTAGTTGGCTTCCCCTTGGGGGCTACGACAAAGGAGACTAAAGCTTTTGAAGCGGCTCAAGCTATTGAAAATGGTGCCACAGAGGTAGATATGGTGATAAACGTAGGGGCTTTGAAATCTGGCAAGCTGGATACAGTTCTTGAGGATATCAAAGCAGTGGCAGATGTGTGCAAAGGAAAAGCCTTACTCAAAGTAATCATTGAAACATGTCTTCTTACTGATGAGGAGAAGGTGACAGCCTGCGAGCTTTCCAAGAAAGCCGGGGCCGACTTTGTGAAGACATCAACAGGCTTTTCTACCGGCGGTGCAGAAGCAAAGGATATTGCTTTGATGCGCAAAACAGTAGGACCTGAAATGGGTGTCAAAGCATCAGGGGGAATAAGAAACCTTGAAAGTGCATTAAAAATGATAGAAGCCGGTGCAACAAGAATAGGAGCAAGTGCTTCAATAAGCATAATAAACGAGCTATAATAGGAAACCGTTTTAACATCATGATGTTAAAACGGTTTCCTATACTACATCCTCCCTAAGCTCAATGCTGGTGAGAATTTCGCTTTCATCCTCGCTTTTCTTTTCAAACATGCTTGTGTACTGGGAGGTGAAGGAATTTATGAAGGAATGCAGCCATGCAGCTTTGATGTCATAAAACCTCGGGTGGAATTTTCCGAAGGCTTCATTAAGGCTGCTGTGTCCTTGCTTGTTGAAATGCCATAGCAATTCATCATTTGATATATCTATGTAATCTATTTCGGCAACATTTATATAAAGATTCTTTATTAAATAGTACATTTCATTAGTATCAGCCTGATCATTAACCTTTTTCCTAAGCTTCTTACCCCACTTGCATCCATTTTCCTCAAAGGTTTTCTTTGCGTTCAGCACTGCACTTTCGCCAAATACGTCAAAAAGATTTATCAGATAGTTGACAAGGCCGGAAGCCAATGCATTATACCTGAATATATCCTCTGAAGCATCGTTGGGCAGGCGTTTTTTTACAAATCTTTTCTTGTTGCTTACGATTTTGGACAGTATGTTCCGGTATTGATGTTCGTATCCGATTTTCAGCGTCTTTTCCAGGTCCTTAATAATTGACAGCTTCATACCGGATAGTTCCTCAATATTTAAAAGCAGCATTCATATCACCTCCAATAATTATATTATTTCTATATTGGTTCTATTTATACTTTATATAACTTCACCTCTCACTAAAACAGCCATCTGCACATATTATGACTAGTAGAAAAAACTGCTTGAAGTTTTTCGTGAGCGAGAGGGGTTTTAACGTGATGAAAATAACCAATAAGAAAAGGTTAAGTTTGCTGAAAAGCATAGAGAAAATGCGAAATTCCCGATTAATATCATATATTTCCTATTCACCGATGGATGACTATGTACTGGTTCCTTTGTATAAACAACTTTGCAGTATTGGAAAAACGGAAAGGATAGACCTTTTTTTAAACAGTTATGGCGGTGCTGTAGATACCCCGTACAAGATAGTGAATTTAATCAGGGAGTTCTGCGATAATTTCAGCGTCATAATACCCTTTGTCGCGAAAAGTGCTGCCACCATGGTAGCAATTGGTTCAGATGAGATAGTAATGGGGCCGATTTCGGAGTTGGGCCCCATAGATCCTCTCGTGAAGCATCCGCTGTATACTGATTTGTGGGTTCCGGTCCAGTCTATCAGGCTGTGCATTGATTTTATGGAGGAGAAGCTTGCCCAAAGCAAGGATTCAAAAATCACAGCCTCAGTTTTGTATCCCATATCAAACAAACTTGACCCATGGATACTGGGAGACTATGAGAAGTCAATAAAGGCATCCTATCAGTATGCAGAAGCCCTGCTCGAAAACAACATGTTCAAGGATAATAAGGAAAGGGCAAAGTCTGTGACTAAGATGATGACTGAGAAGTATTTTTCCCACGGCTATTGCATAAACAGGAAGGAAGCCTTGAATGACCTGGGTCTTAATATTGTTTATGCCGATGGGGATATGTGGCATTTGATCTGGGCTTTGTATCTTGCTTATGACGATTATATGCAGGGTAAGAACTATTCATCTGTCATGGAGACGGTCAGCGGGGTATTGGATCTTGCTAATTCGGAATGAGTGACTGATTGGCACATACTTGACAGTTCAGGCAAAAAGTACGTATAATCAAACAGTAAAGTCTAATATTATAATATAAACAAATGAGCTGTATTAAGCAAGATTGGAGGAGAGGCTATGGATCCGGTAGCTTTTGAAATATTCGGGATATCGGTAAGATGGTATGGAATACTGCTTTCGGCAGGAATACTGGTAGGTATACTGCTTGCATACAATGAAGCAAAAAGATTGGGGTATGACCCCGAGTATATAATCGATCTGGCCCTATGGTGCGTTCCGGCGGCTGTAATAGGCGCCAGATTGTATTATGTCATTTTTGAATGGGATTATTACAAAGGCGACATAATGAAAATCATAAATATCCGTGAAGGGGGACTGGCAATTCACGGTGCGCTTATAGCAGCCGTGCTGACCGGATATATATTTACGAGATTAAGGAAAATCTCTTTCTGGAATACTACAGATATTGTGGCACCAAGTATAATTATCGGTCAGGCAATCGGAAGATGGGGCAACTTTGTAAATCAGGAAGCCCACGGAGGGCCGACCAACCTGCCTTGGGGGATAATGGTGGATGGAGTTAGGGTTCATCCGACCTTTCTCTATGAATCAATATGGAATATTGGCGTTTTCATATTCCTGATCCTTTACAGGAAGAAAAAGAAAGTGGATGGAGAAGTATTTCTGCTATATGGCATACTGTACTCAATCGGGAGGTTCTGGATAGAGGGCCTGAGAACTGACAGCCTTATGTTCATGGGTATGAGAACTGCTCAGCTAATAAGCGCTGCAATAATTGTTGCTTTCTCCGTCTTGATATTTTACCGCAGGAAAAATAAAAAGCAGGAGACAGAAGCACAGAAACCGGGAGAGGAAGAAACAGAGTAAATCAGTTTAAATAATAGGAATAATAGGTTAAATGATACAAAGGGATATAAATCGCACAGAGAAGATTACTTCGAGTAGTTGCGATTTATAACATCAATGAAAGTATTTTGCACTATTGGAACATTATAATATGAGTATAGTGCAAAATACTTAGGCCTTTTGTATCATTTAATTTTTTTTGTCCATATTATCAAAAATAAGGAAGGAGTTTTTATTTTTATATAGAATATGTCATAAAGTGGATTGAAGTGGAGTAAAGTGGTACAAAGTGATAAACTATCCATTAAGGTGGTGAGTATATGTTCATAGGCGAATACCAGCATACCCTGGACCCGAAAAACAGGGTTATAATGCCTTCAAAGTTCAGGGAAAAGCTCGGTGACAGCTTCGTTATGACAAAGGGGCTGGATAATTGCCTGTTCGTATACTCATCTGAAGAATGGAGCATAGTGGAGGAAAAGCTCAAGAGCCTGCCGATGACAAACAAGGATGCAAGGGCTTTTGTAAGGTTCTTTTTTGCAGGGGCTTGCGAATGCGAGCTGGACAAGCAAGGCAGAATAGTAATGCCCACCAACCTTAAAGAATATGCCAAAATCGACAAGGAGCTTGTAATCATAGGCGTCTCAACGCGAATAGAAATATGGAGCAAGGATGAATGGAATAAATTCAATAATGATGCAAATATTAGTTATGAAGATGTGGCGGAAAAAATGTCACAGCTTGGAATATAGAGATAAAGACGTATGGAGTAGGTGAAAAATATTGAATTTTGAACATATACCTGTGCTTTTGAATGAAACCTTGGAATACCTTAAACCAAAGCCCGGAGGGGTATACATTGACGGAACCCTTGGAGGAGCAGGACATTCCTCTGAAATAGTAAAAAGGATTATTCCAGGAGGAATGCTTTTGGGCATTGATCAGGACAATAATGCAATAAGTGCAGCACAGGAGCGGCTTAAGGATTATATGGACAATGTTATTATTGTCCGCGATAATTTCAGGAATATAAAAGCAATTGCCATGGATAGCGGGTTTATGGAAGTGGACGGAGTGCTGTTTGACATTGGGGTATCTTCACATCAGCTGGATGAGGAGGAGAGAGGCTTCAGCTACATGCATGACGGTCCTTTGGATATGAGGATGGACACCAGCCGCGATTATAATGCAGCAGATCTGGTAAACGGTGCCTCGGAACAGGAGCTCACACGCATACTCAGGGAGTATGGAGAGGAGAAGTGGGCGGCAAGAATTGCAAAATTCATTATAGCGGAAAGAAAAAAGAACAGGATTGATACTACCTTCAAGCTGGTGGATATTATAAAGAGAGCAATTCCGGCAGCTGCCAGAAGAGAGGGAGGACACCCGGCAAAAAGGACCTTTCAGGCTCTGAGGATTGCTGTCAATGACGAGCTTGAGGTATTGGAACAAGCAGTTAGAGAGGCAGTGGATATATTGAAGCCTGGGGGAAGGTTAGTGGTAATAACCTTTCATTCCCTAGAGGACAGAATAGTAAAAACAGTTTTCAATAATATGGAAAGGCCATGCACATGCCCGCCTCAGCTTCCGGTATGCATGTGCGGTAAGGAGCCTCTTCTCAAGGTAGTTACAAAAAAACCGGTTACTGCCTCAGCGGAAGAGCTTGCCGTCAATGCCAGGTCAAAAAGTGCCAAGCTCAGGGCGGCTGAAAGAGTAAGTTCTAAAAGAAGTTAGGGGGGAATAAGAATGTTAAGAGCAGATAATAGAGCATATGATTACAGCAGATATGAAGAGTTGGAGTTGCAGCAAAATTCACAGCCAGTTGAAAAACCCCTGAAAAAGGTTAGGAAAAAAGCAAAGCCCAAGACTCACCTTGCGAGCATTTTGTTTGTTTTTGGGCTGAGCATTTTTATAATATCACGCTATGCTTATATAGCGGAGATTAACTTTAATATAACAAACCTGGAAAAAGAGTATAAAAAGGTGGTAAAAGAGAATACCGATCTCAATGTACAGCTTATGAAGTCGGTAAATCTTGAAACTTTGGAAAAAACTGCTCTTGATAAACTCGGCATGCAATACCCTGATGTTCAGAATCAGATTGTGTACGTTAATGTGAAGACCGCAGCACAAGCAGCTGACGATAAAAAGAGCGATTTTTACAATATAAGTGATGTACAGGAGAACAGATATATTGCATATACAAAAGCTGTGATAAATAATATCCTCAATGTGCTTGATTAAGGCTGATTTTAAGGTGGTGTATTAATTTGTCCAGCATGAAAGTGACTATAAAAAGAAGAATAGTGGTTGTCTTCTTTGCTTTTTTTGCCGTTTACATAGCTTTAATAGGCAGGCTGGCTTTTATTCAGATAATAAACAGTACGGAGTATCAGCAGAAGGCAGTGGAGCAGTGGACCAGAGATATTCCGATACAGTCCAAAAGAGGAGCGATATTTGATAGGAATTCAAAAAAATTAGCGATCAGCGCAACGGCATATGAGATATATGTAAGGCCCGCCATGGTCAAGGATAAGGATGCAGTTGTAAATGCTCTTTCTGAGATTCTGGGAATAGATAAACAATCCCTGGCGGAAAAGGTAGTTGCAAAAAAGGATACGGTACTGATAAAGAAGAAGGTTGATGCTGATAAGGTAAAGCTTTTGAGGGAAAAAGAGCTTTCCGGGATCATTTTTAACGATGACAGCAAAAGATTTTATCCTCAGAGCAATTTTGCTTCTTATGTACTAGGCTTTACGAATACTGACAACCAGGGGCAGGACGGTGTTGAGCTTACCTACGAAAAGTATCTGAATGGGTTTCCGGGAAGAAATATAATGATGACGGATGCCCACGGGCAGATGCTTCCGGGAAGCGACACAAAATATTATGAGCCCCAGGACGGTTTAAACCTTGTATTGACTCTGGATGAAGTAATTCAACATTTTGCCGAGAAGGCTGTAGAAAATGCCGTTATAGAAAACAAGGCAAAGCGTGTAACAGCTATAGTGATGGATCCCAAAAACGGGGATATTCTTGCTATGACCTCAAAACCCGATTATGACAACAATGATCCTCGCAAAATCCCTGAAGATCTTGTAGATAAATGGGATACAATGACTCAGAAAGAGCAGTATGATGCACTTTACAAGATATGGAGAAATCCTGCAGTATCAGACTCCTATGAACCCGGCTCCACCTTCAAGGTGATAACCTCATCTGCAGGTCTGGAAGAAAATGTGGTAAAACCGGATGATCATTTTTATGATCCCGGCTATATTATGGTAGCGGGAAAGAAAATTAAATGCTGGAGGAGTTATAATCCCCATGGGAGTCAGACTTTTGCAGAGGGTGTAAAAAATTCCTGCAATCCAGTATTTGTAGAGGTAGGACAGAGGCTTGGGAAGGAAAAACTGTATAAATACATAAAAGCATTCGGATTTGGCTCTCCTACAGGGGTTAAGCTGTCTGGAGAGGCCGGCGGCATCGTCAGGAATATAAACGCAATAGGCCCGGTGGACCTTGCAAATATCTCCTTCGGACAGGGTATTTCAGTAACACCGATTCAATTGGTGACGGCTTTTTCAGCTGTTGCCAACGGCGGCTATCTTATGGAACCCAGAATTGCCAAAAAGGTAATTGATGATGAAGGTAAAACAGTCCATGAGTTTCAGCCCCGCACAGTCAGACAGGTAATATCCAGTGAAACCGCAGCTACAATGAGGCAGATTCTAGAGTTTGCAGTGGCGCCGACGGCGGCCTCCTACATACCTGGCTACAAGGTGGCAGGAAAGACAGGCACAGCCCAAAAGGCGGAAGGCGGTGCATATGTATCCGGTAAATTTGTTTCATCCTTCGCCGGCTTTGCACCGGCAAATGACCCGAAAATTGTAGTGCTGGTAGTTATAGACGAACCTGGAGGAGCACAGCATTTTGGCGGTGTTATTGCAGCACCGGTTGCAAAAAGCATTATTTACGACACACTAAGATATCTGGATGTTAAGCCTCAGTACACCGAAGAAGAGCAGAAGCTTATGCAGAAGCCTCTTGTAAAGGTGCCGGAAGTACGGAATATGGCACTTAAGGATGCAATAAAGGTATTGGCTCAGAACAAGCTCAAATATAGCGTGGACTCAGAGTTTGAGCATAATATGGAATCCACTATTCTGGATCAGGCTCCAAAGCCAGGAGCGGATATAAATGAAGGGTCTGTCGTAATTTTGAATGCTAAACCCATAGAGTAATTTAACATGATTTTCTAAGGCAACGAAATTAAGGAAATCCTTTAATTTTGGTTGCCTTTTTGTAAAAGGTGGTAGATAATAATAGGGTAATTTATAGTTCTTTAATACTATTATTGGCAATGTTTTGGACAAATTTTCCGATATGAAGAAGCAGCTTCGGCATACGGCTGTCAAAACATGTCAACAATAGTTATATGTAAAGGAGGATTAGGATGAAGCTGCGGGAATTGATAAAAGACGTTGATGTATTATCGTCCAAAGGGGACTTGGATATTGAAATAAACGGGATAGCCTATGACTCAAGAAAAGTAAAAAAAGGCGATTTATTTATCTGCGTAAGCGGCTATACCCAGGATGGGCATAATTATATAAGCGATGCCCAAAGTAAAGGTGCTGTAGCCTTTATTGTTGAAAAGGATGTGGACCTTGCCGGAGCAGCGGTAGTGAAGGTCCACAGCTCAAGGCTTGCTATGCCGCTATTGGCATCCGGCTTTTACAACAACCCTACACAGAGGCTAAGGCTTATTGGTATTACAGGGACAAACGGAAAAACTACCACTACATATCTGATAAAATCCATAATGGAGACAAATGGGAAAAGTATCGGGTTGCTAGGAACAATATCCACCCAGATAGGAGATAAAACCTTTGTTTCTTCAAGAACTACTCCTGAATCACTGGATCTGCAGAGTTTGTTCCGGGAAATGGCAGACAGCGCTATTGACTATGCTGTAATGGAGGTATCCTCTCATTCACTTGAACTCGGCAGGGTAGAAGGCTGCAATTTCAGAATAGGGGTATTTACCAACCTGACCCAGGACCATCTGGATTTCCATAAAACCATTGAAAATTACAGGAATGCCAAGAAAAAGCTTTTTTATATGACTAAAGGGGCAAACATTATAAATATTGATGATGAGCATGGGCGGATTATTGCCGATGAGGTAGGAAAGCTGAGGATACCGCTTATAACCTATGGAATTGATAATAAAGCCGACATTATGGCAAGAAATATTGATATAACCTCAAAAGGAGTTAGCTTTACCCTTGTGACTCCTAAATATGAGGAAATGATTTGCATCAAGATTCCCGGAAAATTCAGTGTATATAATGCACTGGCTGCTGCTTCAGTGGCATATGTGGAGGGTATAAGCGGTGCTACAATAAAAGAAGGCCTTAATAAAGTCGATAATGTTCCGGGCAGATCGGAAATTATAAAGACTGATACCCCATATACAGTGATAGTGGATTATGCCCATACCCCTGACGGGCTTCAGAACATTCTGGCTTCCGTTAAGCAGTATGCTAAAGGCAGAGTTATAACGCTGTTCGGCTGCGGCGGAGACAGAGACAGGGAAAAGAGGCCAATAATGGGTCGCATTGCAGGGCAGATGTCCGATTACTGCATAATAACCTCGGATAATCCAAGATCAGAAGAGCCGATGGACATAATAAAGCAGATAGAAGCTGGTATAAAATCCACAGATTGCGACTATATTTGTATTGAAAATAGAAGAGATGCAATAAAGTATGCACTTAAAACCGCAAAGGCCGATGACATAGTATTGCTTGCCGGAAAAGGCCATGAAACTTATCAGGTTTTGAAGGACAGGACAATTCCCTTTGATGAGAGAGATGTTGTGGAAGAACTTTTAAGGGAGGAAATATAATGGAACGGCTTAGTACAGGAGAAATAGCTGCTGCCTCCGGGGGAGTACTCATGAATTCAGGGTCCGACTCGGCAATTACCGGAGTAAGTATTGACAGCAGAAGGATAAATCACGGAGATATGTTCATAGCACTGAAGGGTGAAAGCTTCGACGGACATGATTTCATAAGCAAAGCAATAGAAAACGGAGCTGCCCTGGTAGTATCAGGGAAGCCGTTAAATGATTGCACTATACCGTACATACTGGTGGAAGATACGCTTAAAGCCTTGCAGAATATTGCAAGATACTATAGAAACAAGTTTCAGATACCTTTTATAGCTGTAACAGGCAGTTCTGGGAAAACAACAACAAAGGATATGATTGCTTCGGTACTTTCCCAGAAGTTCAAGGTACTCAAGACTGAAGGAAATTTCAATAATGCCATCGGCTTGCCGTTAACGCTCCTGAAGCTTCAATACAGCCATGAGATAGCAGTAGTGGAGATGGGCATGAACAGCCTTGGAGAGATAAGCCTGCTCTCAGATATTGTGAGGCAGGATGCCGGCGTAATATCCAATGTGGGAACCGCCCATATTGAGATGCTGGGTTCAAGGGAAAACATACTGAAAGCAAAGCTGGAAATATTCTCGTATTTTGACAAGAACAGCACTGCCGTGATAAATGGGGATAATGATATGTTGTCCGGCATAGGGCCACAAAAGTATAGAGTAGTCAAATTCGGCCTGAAAGAGAATAATGATTTTCATGCCTATGAAATTAAGGAAAAGGGCGAAGAAGGAATTGATTTTGCGGTTGACATAGACGGTGTGAAGTCAAGCTTTACAGTAAGGCTTCCGGGTATGCACAATGTATATAATGCCTTATCTGCCATTGCTGTTGCAAGGCTTTTTGGCATGGAAACAGAGGATATAAGAGAGGGACTCAAGAGCTTTAGACCCTCAAAAATGAGGATGGATATAGTGAACCTCAAGAATGGTGTCAAGCTGATCAATGATGCTTACAATGCAAATCCTGAATCCATGAGAGCCGCGATAGATGTACTGCGAAGCTTGAAGTCAGGCGGAAGAAGTGTATGCATACTGGGCGATATGCTTGAGCTTGGCGATGAATCATGCAAGGAACATTACAAAGTCGGTGCATACGCCGCTGATGCCGGAGTTGATATTCTGATTGCTGCAGGCAGCCACGCAGGAGATGTGAAGAGGGGGGCTGCTTCTTCCGGAATGGACAGCAGCTCGATACATGTTTTTGCTGCTACCGGGGAAGTATTGACTGCCCTGGAAGGAATTATAAAACCTGGGGATGTGGTTCTTCTTAAAGGCTCCAGAAGGATGAAAATGGAAGTTATAGTTGATTTTCTACGTGAGAGGGGATAAGCTCAGATGTACAATTTGATGTCCAGTGAATACAATATATATATTATTTGCATTATTTCTGCCTTTGTTCTGGCTTTAGTAGCAGGTCCGATTTTCATTCCAGTGCTTACAAGGATGAAATTTGGACAGACTGTTAGAGACGACGGTCCTCAAAGCCATTTGAAAAAGACGGGGACCCCGACAATGGGAGGCATAATAATTGTAATACCTGCCGCGCTTGTAGCTTTAGCTTTTTCAAAAGACAGGGATATGCTGCTGGTGCTGATTACCACTGCTCTTTTTGGAGTTATAGGTTTTATTGATGATTATCTTAAGATAAAGAATAAAAGATCTTTAGGACTTAGAGCCTATCAGAAAATAATAGCCCAGCTTCTGGTATCGGTTTTTATGGCTTTTGTTACTTCAGGAATATCACAGGTAGGTACAGAGGTATTGATACCGTTTACCGGAAGGTTCATTGATCTGGGTGTCTTGTACATACCCTTTACAGTTCTTGTACTGATATCTACAGTAAACTGTGTAAATCTTACCGATGGACTCGACGGCCTTGCCGGCGGAACCACAGTAGTAGTACTTGGATTCTTCTCAGTAATAGCTCTTGCGGCAAGTCATGTGGGACTGCTGGTATTTACAGGTGCGATGATAGGTGCTTTGCTAGGCTTTTTGAGGTTCAATTCACATCCTGCACAGGTTTTTATGGGAGATACCGGCTCATTGGCTTTAGGAGGTGCCATAGCCACCCTTGCTGTCATAACAAAGCTTCCTTTCTTCATTCTCATAATTGGTATAATATATGTTCTGGAAGGATTGTCAGTAATAATACAGGTAGCTTATTTCAGGCTGACCGGAGGAAAAAGGTTTTTTAAAATGGCACCCCTTCACCATCATTTTGAGCTTAGCGGCTGGGCTGAGTCGAAGGTTGTGTCTGTGTTCATAATAGTTACGATAATATTATGCCTGGTAGGGATACTGGCATTATCATAATTAGTTTACGAGGTTTCAAGGAGTAGGGGCGGCCGGTGGTCGTCCGTGCCATATATAAAGCGTAAGGTAGAAATATACTGGAGGATAGTATTATGCAGATTAAGGGTAAAAAAGTGCTGGTTATTGGAGCAGCAGTTACCGGAGTTCCTGTTGTAAAAGCATTGGACCATTTAGGCGCTGAAATCATATTGAATGATTTTAAGAAGGTTGACGAACTTAATGAGGTAATAGCAGAAATAGAGCAGCTGCCTATAAGGCTGGTTGCAGGAGGCCATCCTGTGAAACTGGCAGAAGAGTGCGATTTTGTCGTAATAAGCCCGGGGGTGCCCTTGGATATTCCGCTGGTGCAAAAGGCTAAAGCTTTAGGCAAAGAAGTTATAAGTGAGATTGAGCTGGCTTTTCGCCTGACAACCACACCTATAGCTGCAATTACGGGAACAAACGGAAAAACAACTACTACAGCCCTCTTGGGAGAAATTATGAAAGCGAGCCATAGAGATACCTTTGTTACCGGCAATATTGGCCATGCGATGATACAGGAAGTTGAGAATGCGGGGCCTGAGGATGTTTTTGTCCTTGAGGTGAGCAGCTTCCAGCTGGAATCAACATCCGCCTTCAAGCCTAAGGTATCGGCAATACTGAATATAACTCCTGATCATCTTAACAGGCATAAAACAATGGAGAACTATATAGATGCAAAATGTAAGATTTTTGTGAACCAGGATGATGCGGATTATACGATATTGAATGAAGATGACCCGGAGACTTCCGGGCTCAAAGTCAGACCCAAAAGCAGGGTACTGCTTTTCAGCAGAAAGAAGGAAGTATCCCAAGGGGCATATGTAGAAAATGACCACATAGTAATAAGGGTGGGAAACAAAAAGGATACCATTATACACAAGGATAAAATATTCATTCCGGGTAATCACAATCTTGAGAATGCCCTCGCAGCAGCACTTATGGCATATTGCATGGGGGTGAAGCCTTCTGTAATTGCAGATACGCTGGAAAGCTTCAGGGGTGTGGAACACAGGATAGAATATGTTGAAGAGCTTGACGGAGTAATTTATTACAATGATTCAAAGGGAACCAACACCGATGCTTCAATTAAAGCCATTGAAGCAATGAAGAGACCTACGGTGATAATAGCCGGAGGCTATGACAAGGGAAGCAGGTATGACGATTTTATAGGAGCCTTTGGAAATGTCATCAAGGATATGGTGCTTATAGGAAAAACTGCTGATAAGCTGGAAGAAACAGCCAGAGAGCATGGTTTTATGAATATACACAGAGCAAAAGACCTGCGGGAAGCCGTAGAAAAGTGCCATGAACTTGCTAAGCCCGGAGATTGTGTATTGCTTTCACCGGCATGTGCAAGCTGGGATATGTTCAGCAACTATGAGGAAAGAGGCAGACTTTTTAAGGAATATGTAAAGGAACTGCAGTCACGAGACACTAGTCACTAGTCACTAGATGTTAGCGTGCCGTTGGAGCAAAAGGGGATACTGTTCGATTATACAGCCATAGAGAACGGTCCTGACCGTTCTTCTGCCCAAGGGGATAGAGACTAGGGACTAGCGACTAGCGACTATAATTTTTAAGGGGGCTTTTTGATGCCTGTAAAAAATAAGAACAACATCGATTTTACATTGCTGATAACAGTGCTTATACTGCTAGCTATTGGTGTTGCTATGGTTTTTTCCGCCAGCTCCATTTCATCCTTTATGAAGTACAATGATAGATTCCATTATCTGAAATCTCAGGGCACTTATGCAATTATAGGTATTGTTGTCATGATGCTCTTGAGCAGGTTTGATTACAGAATACTGGGCAAATTTGCAGGCCCTTTGGTACTGTTAAGCTTACTGCTGTTGCTTGCTGTATTTGTACCGGGACTGGGCTATGGAGCCAAAGGGGCAACCAGGTGGATCAAGCTTGGGCCTTGGACGATGCAGCCTTCTGAATTTGCGAAATTCGCACTTATAATATTCATGGCAAAGAGCATCAGTAATAAGAAGGAGAAAATAAGGAGCTTCAAACAGGGAGTCTTACCATACATACTTCTTATGGCAATATACTTTGGGCTTATTATACTTGAACCTAATTTAAGCATGGCAGGAAGTATTGTAATGATAACCTTTGCAATGCTCTTTGCCGCGGGAACGAAGATTATCTATCTTCTAGGCTGGATAATACCTCTTGTTCCTGCAGTAGTATACATAGTAATGACAAAACCGTATATGCTTGAACGAGTAACTTCCTATATGAATCCGTGGGCAGACCCGTTAAATACCGGTTACCAGGCAATACAGTCATTATATGCTCTTGGCTCAGGAGGGATTTTCGGTCTGGGTCTAGGAAACAGCCGTCAAAAATTCTTTTACATTCCGGAGCCACAGAATGACTTTATTTTTTCAATAATCGGTGAAGAGCTTGGGTTTATAGGAACGGCTACAATAGTTATCCTGTTCCTGCTTTTGATATGGAGGGGTTTAAGAATAGCTCTTTTCTGTCCTGACACCTTCGGCTGCCTGCTTGCTACCGGCATTACCTGCATGATTGCCATACAGGCAACATTAAATATCGCCGTTGCGACAGTATCCATACCAACCACGGGGATTTCTCTTCCCTTCATAAGCTCAGGGGGGTCGTCACTGCTTTTTGTAATGGCGAATATGGGAATTCTTCTGAACATATCCAAAACGGTAAAAACAAGTGGGAGTTGATTGTAATGAGGGTTATACTTTCCGGAGGCGGTACAGGCGGACATATCTATCCTGCAGTGTCAATCGCGAAAGAAATAAAAAAGCAAGACCAGAATGCTGAAATACTATTTGTAGGCACTGAAAGAGGACTGGAAACCGGTATTGTGCCAAAGGAAGGTTTTAAGCTGCTGACGATAAAGGTAAGAGGCTTCGAAAGAAAGCTGAGCCTTAGAAATGTTTTGGCAGTAAAGGAATCCTTCGTTAGCCTTTTCAAAGTAGCTAAGGTAATAAGAGAATTTAAGCCTGATATAGTAATAGGAACGGGAGGATATGTCTGCGGCTCGGTTCTGATGGCTGCAGCGTTGATGAATATCCCGACGCTTATACACGAACAGAATGCATTCCCGGGAGTAACTAATAAAATACTGGCAAGACTCGTTGATGTTGTTGCAGTGAATTTTGCTGAAGCGAAGTCATACTTTCCACAAAACAACAAGGTGCTTGTAACCGGAAATCCGATAAGGAGCGATATGCTGAACATAAGCAGGGAGGAAGGCTTGAAGGAATTCGGATTTTCAAAGGAGCTTCCGGTAGTTTTTGTTGTGGGAGGAAGCAGGGGTGCAAAAAGAGTGAATGAAAGCGTGTTGATGCTTGCTAAGCAATGTGTCAGCAGAAAAAGCTTTCAGATGCTGCATATGACAGGGGAAACTCAATATGAAGATATAATGCGGAGGTATAAAAATGAGGGAATTGATACAGGCACTGCATACCTTAAGGTGATGCCATATCTGCACAATATGCCTTATGCCTTGGCTGCAAGCGATATTATAGTTAGCAGGTGCGGAGCAAGTACATTATCGGAAATAACAGCCCTGGGCAAACCCTCAATATTGATTCCGTATCCGTATGCTACCGACAACCATCAGGAGTACAATGCGCGGGCATTGGAGAAGAATGGTGCCGCAGTAGTAATTCTTGAAGGCGACTTAAATGAAAAGCTGCTATTTGATGAAGTTTCCGACATGTTGAATAAGCCTGAGAAAATAAACCGTATGAAAGTAAAAAGCAAGGAACTGGGCAGGACGGATGCGACTCATGTAATAGTAAAAGCTGCTGAAAAACTTGTACAAAAGAAGGCATAGTACTTGCACGGCCTGATGCCGGCGAGCCGGGAACAAACGATGTAACACCTTGTGAAGTAGTGCATAGTATATTAATATGATTGAATAATAATGGCTTCCTGGGGGTGTAAATCGTTGATGGATAGGTACGTGATAAACGGCGGGCATAGATTGGAAGGTGATGTAAGAGTTGACGGTTCAAAGAATTCTGCTTTGCCCGTACTTGCCGCTACCATAATAAGTGGAAAAGAATCGGTTATCCATAATGTTCCGGAGCTTAAGGATGTAGATTTGCTCATAGGGCTGCTGCGTACAATAGGCTGCAAATGTTTTTTTGAGAACAATACCCTGATAGTAAAATCCAATAGTCAATTGGAGACAATCATACCGGAAAAACCGGTAAGGGAAATGAGGTCCTCTATAATTTTAATGGGCGCAATGCTTGCTAGGCATGGCCAAGTGAAGATAAGCTATCCTGGTGGATGTGAAATTGGACCCAGGCCTATTGATATTCATTTATCAGGGTTAAGGCGGATGGGCGCTAAAATTACAGAGGCTCATGGTTATATAAACTGTGAATGCGATAAACTTAAGGGTGTAGAGATAA
>CAZUGK010000005.1:52936-60530 GCA_964619815.1 uncultured Clostridiaceae bacterium
CGTAGGCGCTACAGAAAACATCATGCTTGCCGCTACAAGGGCTGAAGGGGTAACTGTGATACAAAATGCGGCTAAAGAGCCTGAGATTATCGATTTGCAGAATTTTTTGAATGGAATGGGGGCAAGAGTTGCCGGGGCAGGAACCAGCACTGTAAAGATTGAAGGGATAAGTGAATTCCATGATGTAGAACATACTGTCATACCTGACAGGATTGTTGCAGGAACACTTATGGCAGCAGCTGCCATAACCGGTGGAAATATAGTTTTGAATAATGTAATAATAGACCATTTGAAATCCGTTTCATCAAAACTGGCGGAAAGCGGATGTATTATTACCGAATACCAGAACAGCCTTCAGATACAGTGCGGTAAAAAACTTAAAGCAGTTGAGGTTATTAAGACTCTTCCTTACCCTGGGTTTGCAACAGATATGCAGGCACAGATGATGGCTGTGATGACAGTGGCTAAAGGCACAAGCATATTTATTGAGACTGTATTTGAAAGCAGATATAAGCATGTGGAGGAGCTTATGAAAATGGGCGCCAGTATCAAGGTGGACGGAAGAACCGCCATTGTGCGCGGCGTAAAGAAGCTTACCGGTGCAGAGGTTAAAGCCGGTGATTTAAGAGGCGGGGCGTCACTGGTACTTGCAGGACTTGCAGCAGAGGGGACTACCATGGTGGACAATGTAAAATTGCATATAGACAGAGGATATGATAAACTAGAAAATAAACTGTCAAAACTGGGTGCTGACATACACAGAGTGTAAGTTGAATTTACTGCTTTTCGATTACTTTTAGTTAACCTGCATTTTGAGGCCTGCATGTCTTGTAAAATCAGCCGAAAAACAGCAGTGTTAATTTTTGAAGAAAAAAAGGACAAGTAAGTGTTTTATGAAACTCGTTTACGGAGCATTACAAATTAAGGTATAATATATGCCTACTCGTTATAGGAGTGAAAATATGAGGGGAAGATTTAAATACGTGGTTTTACTTTTCATAATCTGTATATTTACTGCGTTTTTCCTATCTTCCAGCTTCTTTCAAATAAAGTTCATAGCTGTAAATGGAAACAATAATGTGGCAAGGGAAGAAATAATAAAGCTTTCATCAATATACTACGGGGAGAATATATTCAGGATAAATAAGAAAAACTCAATGAAAAGCATTTTCCAGAACCCATATGTCAAATTGATAAAGATAAGAAGAGTTATACCCAACAAGGTGGTAATTGACATTATTGAAAGGGAAATTATGGCGTATGTACCGTATGTGGGTTCTTATCTCAATATAGATGATGAGGGTATGATACTGGAGATCAATCCGGCTATAAAGCGTCCTGATTTGCCGGTGGTTAAAGGCTTGAAATTTGATACCTTCAAGGTTGGGGAACATCTGAACATAAAGAATAAAGAACAGCTCTCTGCCACCACACTGCTGATTAAGGAAATAAAAAATGCAGGAATACTTAACGTGGTTTCAGAGATTGATGTTTCAGATCTGTCAAATATAAAGCTTAAGATTAAGGATGGCATAAAAGCAAACCTGGGTGGAACTGACAACCTTAACTACAAGATAAATTTTGCCAGGTCGATAGTTGAAGATATAAAAAAGCAGAACCTTAAAGGCACTATAGAAATGGGCCATAAGGGAAATCCTGTGTTTACACCGGAATAATAGTGGGGATAAATAGGAGGACAAGGAATGAAAAATACCAAGTATCAGATTGCAATTGCACTGGTATGCTTAGTGTTGGGGCTTATGGTTTCTATTCAATTCAGAACCATAAAGCAGGGGGTAGGCCCTGTGTCGGAATATAGGGCAAGGGAGCTTGCTTCTCAGTTAAAAAAAGTAAAGGAAGAGAATACTAAGCTGGCGAACGCAAAAAAAGAATATGAGACTAAGATTAAGGAGTACGAAGACACAGCATCAAAAGGCAGTGTTTCAGCAAAGCTGCTGAAGCAGGAGCTTGACCAGGCAAGAATACTGGCTGGTATTGAGGATGTCGAAGGTCCTGGAATTACTGTTACTGTGGATGACTTGAAATTCAGTGAGAAAGTGAACTATCCTTTGATAACGTATTCAATGCTTCTGGAGCTTTTGAATGAGCTCAATGCTGCAGGTGCAGAGGCAGTATCCATAAATGACCAAAGAATTATCTCTACTTCAGAGATACGACAGGTAGGCGGGATACACATTAACATCAATACTGTTTCTTATGCACCCCCGTTTATATTCAAAGCAATTGGAGATCCGCAGACACTGGAGGCTGCGCTGAGGCTCAGGGAAGGAATTGTAGAGAGAATTGAAACCAGCGGAGTAGCAATTACTATTACACAGGAGCAGTTGATTAAAATACCGAAATACAACGGGGTTATAGAAAGGAAGCATGCAAAAGTCGTTAAAGAGGGAGAATCCAAGTAATATGAACAGGAAGGCGTATGTATATTACTTGACTGTATTGGCAGTTTTAATGGGTTTCATTGCTACTGTGCAATTTAAGTCTAATATTACCTATCAAGGTATAGTTACAATCCCGAAGATTTTGGATTTGCAGAATGAGATACAAAAAGTAGAAGCAGAGAATAAGCAGCTGAATGACTCCATAAGCGAACAGGCCTTAGGGCTTGCTGAGTACAAAACTAGTGTGGAGAACACGGGCAGTGCATTCGGAACTATGAAGAATGAGCTTGGAAAAGTGCGGAATTATTCTGATTACAGTGCAGTGCAAGGGCCGGGGATTATAATGACCCTGAATGACAGCCAGCAGGAAGTCGCAGAGGGTGAAGACATAGCCTGGTATCTAATACATGACATTGATATTCTTGAAATAGTAAATGAGCTTAGGATGGCAGGAGCTGAAGCAATTTCAATAAATGATGAAAGAGTTACAGCCACTACCAGTATCAGGTGCGGTGGACCGACAATAATAATTGATGGGAAAAGACATGCTGTACCTTTTGTAATTAAGGCGATTGGAGATCCAAAGGCTCTGGAAGCATCGGCCTTAGCTCCGGAAAGCTATATAGAGCTTTATATGTCTTACAGTGGTATACAAGTAGAAATACAGAAGGTGGAGAAACTTATTATTGAAGGTTATGATGGCGGGAATAAGCTAAAGTATCAAAGAAAAACTGAAGGTGGTGAAGCAAAATGATCATACCTATTGTCGGACTACTGTTGGGAATTATTATTGGATTGCTATCCCCAATCACTATCCCCATCCAGTATTCAAGCTATATGTCAGTAGCGATTCTCGCTGCTTTGGATTCTGTGTTTGGAGGAATAAGATCCAGCATAGAAAAAACCTTTAATATTGAAATTTTCATTTCCGGTTTTTTTGGAAACGCATTGCTTGCGGCAATACTTACATATATAGGAGACCAGCTGGGAGTGCCTATATATTATGCAGCGATTTTTGCGTTCGGTGTAAGGCTCTTCCAGAATTTTGCCATAATACGAAGATATATGCTTATGGGTATCAAAAAAAAATAACAACAAAAAATTAAAAAAAATAAAGGAAAATCGGGAGACGTGTTGAACTTATTATGATGAATCGTTTTTGAATTCTATTTGAATCATATATAACAGTTGTAAAGTAGGGAGGGTATATTGTGCTTGAATTTGATGTAGATATGAATTCTGTTGCGCAAATTAAGGTCGTCGGAGTCGGCGGTGCCGGAAATAATGCAATAAATAGAATGATTAGTGCAGGTCTTAAGGGTGTAGAGTTCTACGCTATAAATACCGATAAACAGGCTTTATATATGTCATTGGCTCCAAATAAAATACAAATTGGCGAGAAGCTTACAAAAGGCCTTGGTGCCGGAGCAAATCCGGAAATCGGCAAGAGAGCAGCTGAAGAAAGCTATGAAGATATAAAGAAGATGCTTGAGGGAGCAGACATGGTGTTTGTAACGGCAGGTATGGGCGGTGGCACCGGAACAGGAGCTGCGCCTGTAGTTGCACAAATTGCCAAGGAGCTTGGGATACTTACAGTCGGTGTAGTTACGAAACCTTTCGGCTTTGAGGGAAAGGTAAGAAAAATGCAAGCAGAAAAAGGCCTTGGAGAAATGAAGGAAAAGGTCGATACTTTGGTTACAATTCCTAACGACAGGCTGCTTCAGATAGTGGACAAGAAGGCATCTATAATGGAAGCCTTCAAAATAGCAGATGATGTTTTAAAACAGGGTGTGCAAGGTATTTCAGACCTTATTGCTGTCCCTGGCCTTGTAAATCTGGACTTTGCGGATGTTAAGACCATAATGCTCAGCAAGGGCTATGCCCATATGGGAATAGGAAAAGCAAGCGGTGAAAACAGGGGAGCAGAAGCAGTAAAACAGGCAATACAGAGTCCGCTTTTAGAGACTTGCATAGAAGGGGCAAAAAGTGTGCTGCTCAATATTACAGGTGGTGTGAATCTGGGTATTTTTGAGGTTAATGAGGCTGCCGATATGGTATTCCAGTCCGCGGATCCGGATGCCAACATAATATTTGGTGCCGTAATAGACGAAAGCATGCAGGATGAAATCAGAATAACAGTAATTGCAACAGGCTTTGAGGAAGGCGCAGGAAGGCCACTTGACAGGAAAATAGAGGTTACAGGCCTTCCGGAGGAAAAGAAGGAAGTTCATAAAACAAGCGGCTATGGCAATGAAGACATAGACATCCCTACTTTTTTAAGAAACAGATTCAAATAAATAAAATATAAAAATAGGATTAAAGAACCAATCGATTTTGGTTCTTTTTTTGTTGCAATTGAAATATATATATTATTTATAGGTGCTGATAAAGGAGACCTGTCGATAAAACAGACAATGTTATTTATTTCGACTACCAAAAATGACAGGTATTTTATGACAGTTTTTATATAATTATCATAAGTGGTCTGATGTAATAAAGAGTATGAAGGACAAGGAATGAAAAGGTGGAAACTTATGTTTATGTGGATGTAATATTATTAGAAAACTTAATAATGAATTACCTGATTCTTTGGAGTACGGCACGGCTGGCACGATACAACTATTCAAAAGTCAAGCTGGGGATTGCAGATCTGCTGGGGTCGGTTTATGCAGTCCTTTCCTACTTTCCTGAATATAACTACTTATTCAGCTTTTTCATGAAAATACTTTTTTCGATACTTATAGTAATAGTTGCATATACTCCTGTCAATTTTCAATTGCTGCTTAAGCTGACCGGTATTTTCTATATAGTTTCATTCATATTCGGAGGAGCTGCTTTTGGCCTGTTTTATTTCATCAATGGCCTTAACCTCACCAGCAACGGGATTTCCTTCATAAGGGATTTCCCTATAAAGATACTGGCAGTAGCGGTTGTTGTAGCATACTTTACGGTAAGGTACAGCTGGGATTATATACAGCACAGGATAAAGCGTGAAAGGATAATTGTCAGGGTGGAAATGGTTTTTGACAAGAAACAGTTGTGCCTGGATGCACTGGTCGATACGGGAAATTCCCTGAAGGATCCAATAACAAATGTGCCGGTTATGATTACTGATTACAGCATATTAAGGGAGCTTCTGCCTGATGAGATACGGGTTATCTTTGAGCGTTACCCCGAAAATGATTTGGATGCCATAGCTGAAATAATGTCTAGTTCAAAATGGGCTGCCAGGTTCAGGGTCATTCCTTTTAAGTCATTGGGAAGGGAAAACGGTTTGCTGGTAGGTTTCAGGCCGGATGGAATAACAATATTCGATAGTGAAAGAAAAATACTGTTGAATAATATAATTGTAGCCATATATAGGAAAAACCTCTCTAAGGATGGAGAATACAATGCTCTGATACATCCTGAGATGTTAAAGGATAACTAATACTGAGATGCTTCAGGATTAAAGAATTCATATATTCTAAGAACTTGTAGCTGAATCTATACAATATGGAGGTTGGGATATGAAAAAGGTAGCTAAAAGGCTTAACTTAATAAAACGTATGCTGATAATCAGAATACTGCAGTATTTTAACGTTTATAGAGATACATGGGTTCATTATATAGGTGGAAGTGAAGCCCTGCCCCCACCCCTTGAAAATGACGAAGAGAATTTCCTGTTATCGAGGCTTAAGAATGATGAAGAAGTAGTAAGAGCAATACTTATTGAAAGAAACCTCAGGCTTGTGGTCTATATTGCAAGAAAGTTTGAAAATACCGGGGTTGGGGTCGAAGACCTGGTGTCCATCGGTACAATAGGACTCATTAAGGCCGTAAATACCTTTGACCCGGATAAGAAAATAAAGCTTGCCACCTATGCTTCCCGCTGCATAGAGAACGAGATACTCATGTATCTCAGAAGAAACAATAGAACTAAAACCGAAATATCTTTTGATGAGCCCCTGAATATCGACTGGGATGGAAACGAACTTCTGCTTTCGGATATACTCGGCACTGACAATGATATAATTTACAGATACCTTGAAGATGAAATCGATAAGCAGCTTCTGGAAATTGCTTTGAGAAAGCTGTCGGAACGGGAAAAGAAGATAATGGAGCTGCGGTTCGGACTTAATGACGGAGTTGAGAAAACCCAGAAGGAAGTTGCAGATATGCTGGGGATATCGCAGTCATACATATCAAGGCTTGAGAAGCGGATTATAAAACGGCTGAAGAAGGAAATAAACCGCATGGTGTAAAAGAATAAGTACAAGCCCATTCGTGAATAATAAAGTTGACGTATGGTAATAATTAAAGTGTCAACATTAAGAAAAGGGTGTGCTTGTGCTATGCTTAACAAAGTGGAAATCTGCGGTGTAAATACTTCGAAACTGCCCGTACTCTCTAATGATAAAATGGTTGAACTGCTGAAGCAGATGAAGAGCGGCGACCAATCTTCAAGGGAAGAATTCATAAAAGGAAACCTTAGGCTTGTTTTAAGCGTTATTCAAAGGTTTAACAACAGAGGGGAATATGTTGATGACCTTTTTCAGGTTGGCTGCATAGGGTTAATTAAGGCTATAGACAATTTTGACCTTAGTCAGAACGTCAAGTTTTCAACCTATGCGGTGCCCATGATTATCGGAGAAATAAGAAGGTATCTGCGGGACAACAACTCCATCAGAGTCAGCAGGTCCTTAAGGGATATTGCCTATAAAGCCCTGCAGGTCAGAGATATGCTTATAAGCAAAAATTCAAAGGAGCCTACCGTATCAGAAATTGCTAATGAGCTTAAACTGCCGGTGGAGGAAGTGGTATTTGCCTTGGACGCAATTCAGGACCCGGTATCACTTTTTGAGCCTATTTACCATGACAGCGGAGATGCGATATATGTAGTGGATCAGATATCTGACGAGAAGAACATAGATGACAACTGGCTGGAAAGTATAGCCCTCAAAGAGGCTATGAAAAAGCTTAACGACAGGGAAAAACTGATATTAAATCTCAGATTCTTTGAAGGCAGGACGCAAATGGAAGTGGCAGAAGAAATAGGAATTTCACAGGCCCAGGTCTCCCGTCTGGAGAAGACGGCATTAGGACATATGAAAAAATACATATGATAGAACTCATAGAAACCTCAATTGGAGGATTTAATTCCAATTGAGGTTTTTGTTGCGCCTGTAACAGTATCCACATCAAGGCTCTGG
>CAZUGK010000006.1:0-33662 GCA_964619815.1 uncultured Clostridiaceae bacterium
ATCTTCTATCCTTAGCTTTCTTTCCTTCAGCTCTGTCTCAGTAGCAGCACCAACCTTGATTACTGCTACGCCGCCTGAAAGCTTCGCAAGCCTTTCCTGAAGTTTTTCCCTGTCGAAGTCGGAAGTAGTTTCTTCAATCTGCGCTTTTATCTGTCTGATTCTATCTTTGATTACATGAGCTTCTCCTGCTCCATCAACAATTATAGTGTTTTCCTTCTGAACCTTAACCTGTCTTGCTCTACCAAGCTGCTCCATCTTTGTTTCCTTAAGCTCAAGACCCAGTTCTTCGGATATAACCTGACCATTGGTGAGTATTGCTATATCCTCGAGCATAGCCTTTCTTCTGTCACCAAAACCCGGTGCCTTAACAGCCACACAGGTGAAGGTTCCTCTGAGTTTATTAACGATTAATGTTGACAGTGCTTCTCCCTCAACATCTTCAGCGATAATAAGGAGCTTCTTGCCCTGCTGGACTATCTGTTCAAGAACAGGAAGCAATTCCTGTATGTTTGAAATCTTCTTATCAGTAATAAGTATATATGGATCGTCAAGTACAGCTTCCATCTTCTCTGTATCTGTAACCATATACAGAGAAATCAAGCCTCTGTCAAACTGCATTCCTTCAACTACATCAAGATTGGTTCCGAAGGTATTGGACTCTTCAACTGTTATGACTCCATCCTTGCCTACCTTTTCCATTGCTTCTGCTATAAGTTCGCCTATGGTTTCATCAGAAGCGGAAATAGATGCAACCTGTGCTATAGCCGCTTTGCCTTCTATTGGTCTGGAAATCTTCTTAAGTTCGGAAACTGCAGTATCAACAGCTTTATTGATACCCTTCTTAATTACCATTGGGTTTGCGCCTGCTGCAACGTTCTTCAGGCCTTCTCTTATGATTGCCTGTGCAAGAAGTGTTGCAGTAGTGGTGCCGTCACCTGCTACATCGTTTGTCTTTGTAGCAACTTCTTTAACAAGCTGTGCTCCCATGTTTTCAAATGGGTCTTCCAGTTCAATTTCCTTTGCTATTGTAACACCGTCATTTGTGATAAGCGGTGAGCCGAATTTCTTATCCAATACTACGTTTCTGCCCTTTGGCCCCAATGTGATCTTAACTGTATTTGCAAGCTGGTTTACACCACTTTCAAGTGCACGCCTTGCATCTTCCGAATATTTAATCTGTTTTGCCATCTAAAATTCCCTCCTCATTTACTCAATTACTGCTAAAACATCACTCTGTCTTATAATCAAATACTCATTGCCGTCAACCTTAACTTCTGTTCCGGCATATTTTGAGTAAATGACCTTGTCCCCAACCTTTAATTCCAGTGGAACTTTTTTGCCATCCACCATTTCTCCTGATCCTACTGCAAGCACTTCGCCCTGCATTGGTTTTTCCTTTGCAGTGCCTGGAAGCACTATACCGCTTTTTGTTGTTTCTTCACTTTCAACAACTTTGATAATGATTCTGTCGCCTAGTGGTTTGATGTTCATTCATAACCCTCCTTAAAAGTTCTTATTAAAAAAATCATTTACTTTTTCTTATTAGCACTCACTTAAGTCGAGTGCTAACTACACTTCTAATAATAATTAATGGTAATTGCATTATCAAACTCCTATAAAGGGCAAAAATAGCATATAACCATAATTTGAAGCCGATATTTAGTATTATATTTAAAATACGCTATTTTTATACTGTTTTCTCATTATTTCTTAATAGATACGAGCTTACAGATTCGAGACTCGAGAATTTTATAGAAAGTCTTCGAAGCCATGCTAAACTCTCGTATCTCGTATCTCGTATCTATTATTTCATAAACAGCATCAATATTATCGGAAGGAATATCGCCGGCAGCATATTGCCCACCTTTATTTTCTTTATCTCAAGTATGTTTATACCCACTCCCGCAAGAAGAACTCCCCCGGTAGCCGTCATTTCAGTAATTACTGCTTCGCTGAGGTATGGAGCTATATATGAAGCTAGTAAAGTAATAGTGCCCTGGTAAAGAAAAAGCGGAACGGCGGAAAATGCAACTCCTATACCCATTGTGGATGCAAATACGACACATATGACCCCGTCCATTATCGCCTTTGTGAATAGTATTTTGTGATCATTCAACAGTCCGCTCTGAAGTGCGCCCATAATAGCCATGGAACCCACGCATATAAGTAAGCTGGCTGTTACAAAGCCTTTAGAAAAATTGCCTTCCCTGGCTTTGAGCTTGTCCTGAACATAATCGCCCAAATCGTTCATCCTTTTTTCAATGTTTATCCATTCTCCTAGAATTGATCCGATGACCAGGCTGAATAATACAACCATAATGTCTCTCGATTGGATGAAAAACATCATGCCTATAGCCAAGGTAAACAATCCCAATGCTGATATGATCAAGTTGCTGAATCGCTCCGAAAGCCCTTTCTTAAAAATATACCCTGCTGTACCTCCAACAATTACTGCTGCTGCATTTACCGCAGAACCTAATAAAATCATAATAGAATCCTCCTAATATTGAAGAATGTACATAATATAAAAGATGTGCAACAGTGTGCTATGGGTTACGAGGTTACGGGGTCGCGAGGTCGCGAGGAAAGTTCGGGCATTCCTTATGGGCACTAGAGAACGGGTAACACGGAACACACGGATGTCCCACGGAACCGCTACACGATTACACGGTAAGCTTTTATATAATTTATAACAATATTAGTGAATTTCGATACTTGCTTCATTATCGGTAATTATTTTGTAACAGAATATTTTTCCCCCGCCGTGTATTCCGTGGATTTTCGTGTTTTTCCGCAGGAAATCCGTGTTACCCGTTCCTTGTGATGTATCTTTCTACTAATATGTCAAATTCTTTTATCCGGATTTATCTTTAATTCTCTTGCATAGTAGAAAAGATATTCTTGTGCAAAGCCTGCAGCATCTCCGAACTTCTCCTGTGCAAAGCGCTGTATCTCTTTCATTTTGACATCTTTCCCAAGAAAGAAATATTCAGTTACCCTTTTCACCCATACGTCTACAGGATAGGCTTTATATTTCTGCATGGAAAAAAGCATTATGCAATCCGATACCTTGGGACCTACTCCAGGAACCTTCATAAGCTCCTTTCTGGCATTATCAATGTCCATGCCTGCAATTTCCTCAAGCCTTATTTCCCCTGTGTTCACCATTTTTACTGCTTCATATATGTATTTGCACCTGAACCCTGCCCGACATAGTGATATTCCCTCTACACCGGCCTCCATAAGCTGCTTTGGAGTTGGAAAGGCATAAAAGGTTTTCCCGTTATACTGGATTTGTTTCCCGTACATTTCAGAAAGAAGGTTTATACTTCTTGCTATCATCGGTATACTGTTGTTTGCCGAAATAATATAAGATATCAGAAGCTCCCAAGGCTCCTGCTTCAGTATTCTTATTCCCCTTCCGTACTTTATCGCCATATCCAGCACAGGATCCTCGGAAAGCATCCTTTTTATAGCTCCATAATCCCTTCCCAGGTCAAAGTAATCAAACCAGATATCCTGAAAATCCTTAAGGCTGGTATTGTTAAGAACCACGATTTCTTTATCGTAATCAGATTTGACATTGAGTACTCTGCCGTAAGCAATCCCAGTATAACTTCCGTCTTCTTCCTTTTTCCATCGGAAGCATTGTCCGCATTCAAATATATGTTTTGCATCAAAGTCCCTGACATCTTCGAGTATTAATCCGTTTTCAACTTCTGTTATTTTCATTTCAATATCACCTTCTCAGAAATTTTCCTTGTACGGACGATTCATGAATCGCCCCTACCCCTCGCAACCCCGAAACCCCGTAACCCCGTAACCTGTTACGTAGTAATATTCTTTACCGTTACGTTTATACTTAATACATTCAAACCCGTCATGTACTCAATTTCTTCCACTAGCTTTTTCTGAAGCTCAACCACCATAAGATCAATCCTGGTGATAAGTTTTATAGATATATCAAGGTCAATAATTACCCCATCCGGCATGTTCTCTATCTTGACCCTCATAACCTTATTCACCCGCTCCACCTTGGACACGCATATGGTGATAATCTGCACAATAGCCGCTTTTGAGAGCTCATACTTCCCCAAATAGCTGAAGGTTGGCCTTATTATAGTCTTTTCTACAATATCCGCTAACCGGTCCTTTTTGCTGAATATTTTCAATGAGTCAATAAAGTAGCCCGAAAAATCCTTTTTGACTTCAAAAGTAGGTACAGGTATTACATGTTTTCCATCCTCACGCCGGGATTTTCTGGCCAACTCTATTTCCTTTTCCGTTGATATATCCTCTATATGAAGTATCTCATGAAGTTCAGGAAGTTCAAGGGCCTGGCAGATCTCCTGCACCATTTTAAGAGATGTGCCGAGTATCAGCAATTTTTCCGGCTTTATCTCTTCCAGTGCATTTTTCACCTTCTGCCTGTGGTCGGGATCATTGAAAAGAGCTCTTCTTACTGAAGCAATACGTGTACTTTCCCGCTTAGCCGACTGCCCGGCTGCAATCCGTGTCCCACCTATCAATAGGCCATCGTCTATTATATATCCTATACCCAGGTCTTTTGCTACTAAAAAAGCCTTATAGCTCTTCCCGGTACCGCTTTGACCAATAAGTGCATAAACCTTCAAGGCCATACCCCCAATACCCGTAATATGACTTGTTATATGCTTATTATTCTATCATATTTTGCAGGTTTTGAAACAAGAAAATATTAAGCAGTCACTAGTCACCAGTCTCTAGTCACTGGAACTCAGCAAAGGTTTCGGGTATATGGGTGATTTCTGAATCGTCCATATACCCGAAACCTCGTAACCTGAACAAGAACAAAGTCGACATGTATTGCACATATCGACTTTGTTATTATTAATTCCCTTTTTCCGGGAAAACCTTTCCCAATAATACAATCGCTCCATAGAATACTGAAATGACTACAAAAATCCCCAGCATTCCAAAGCCCATTACCTTAATGCTTTCATAAAATACATCCATATATATTTTCCTTTCCTAATTGATTCATTATGGAATTCTATTTAACCAGTGCCAGTATCAAGCCGCCGGCTATTATTGATCCGATCTGCCCTGCTACATTGGCGCTGACTGCCTGCATAAGTATGAAGTTTGTAGGATCGGCCTTCTGAGCTTCCCTCTGTATAACTCTGGAGGACATCGGGAAAGCTGATATGCCCGCTGCCCCAACCATTGGATTGATTTTGTTCTTTGTGAACAAATTCAGGAACTTTGCGAACAATACTCCACCGGCAGTATCAAATATAAAGGCAACAAGTCCCATAGCTATTATCTTTATTGTATCTACATTGAGAAATTTGTCAGCAGACATTGTAGAGCCTATTGTGATACCCAACAATATAGTAACCAGGTTTGCAAGTTCATTCTGTGCTGATTTTGAAAGCCTATCGGTAACTCCGCATTCCCTGAGAAGGTTACCAAACATCAGGAAGCCTACCAGTGCTACACTTACAGGGGCAACCAAGCCTGCTATAACTGTTACAACTATCGGGAAAAGGATCTTTACCTTCTTGGATACAGAATGCTCTTCATATGGCATCCTTATCATCCTTTCCTCCTTTGTGGTAAGAGCCCTTATTACAGGAGGCTGAATGATCGGTACCAAAGACATGTATGAATATGCTGCAACCGAGATAGGCGCCAGCAAATGTTCAGCAAACTGTGACGCCACATATATGGAAGTTGGGCCGTCAGCTGCACCGATAATGCCTATTGACGCTGCTTCCTTGAGACTGTAGCCCATCAAAGCCGCCATCGACATGGTGAAGAAAATACCAAACTGCGCTGCTCCTCCGAAAAGCAGCATTTTAGGATTTTTAAGAAGCGGTCCGAAGTCTATCATCGCACCAACTGCAATGAATATTAAGAGCGGGAACAATTCTGATTTGATGCCTGCTTCGTAAAGCTCAACCAGAGGATTCATTCCCCCTGTTTCAAAAACTAAAGGAATATTGGCCATTATTGCTCCAAAGCCGATAGGTAAAAGAAGTACCGGCTCGTACTCTTTTGCTATAGCCAGGTAAATAAGAACACCTGCTATAACCAGCATAATGAGATTTCCTGGTTCAACTGATTTAAGTCCGACTAATAAACTCTCCATCTGAATAACTCCTTATTACTTATTAAAATTGCATAAATGTATGTATACATATATTGTGTCGAAAACATTACTGGTAGTAATGCAATTACTAGTAATTATGTAAATTTACATACATTTTATAGTGTAACTTAAAAACTCACAAATGTAAATCAGTACATTTGTGAGTTTTTGCTTCCAAAATATGAATTTTTTTTAACAAAGCAAACTAAATACATATATCATAAGATAACTTTGTATTCCCTACTTTTTCTTCTTTCTTATTTCTTCCTGCTCCTTGAGAAGATATGATATAGTAAACAAGCTTTCACTCAAGTGAACGTTTTCAATAATTACGTTGCTATCCAGCTTTAGGTCTACAGGAGCAAAGTTCCATATGCCCTTTATTCCGCAGTTTACTAAAACTTCTGCTATTTTTTGCGTGCCTTCCTTAGGGGTACACAGGATACCTATTTCTACTCCATTTTCTTTGATGAAGCTTTCAACTTCTTCAATGGACTTAACTTTAATGTCCTTTACGGTATCTCCTATTTTTCTTGGATTGTTGTCAAACATTCCATACAGCTTGAAGCCGCTGTCTTCGAAGAATGTATAATTAGCTATTGCTCTCCCTACGTTACCTGCACCTATTATAATAGTCCTATATGTTCTATCCAAACCAAGTATTTTTGATATTTCCTTATATAGTTCATCAACATTATACCCATACCCCTGCTGTCCAAACCCGCCAAAGCAATTCAAGTCCTGTCTTATCTGTGAGGCAGTAAAGCCTGTAATACGGCTGAGCTCCTGTGATGATACCCTTCTGATATCATTATTCAATAAGTCGCCCAAATATCTGTGGTACTTAGGAAGCCTTCTAACTACTGCCATAGATATGTTACTGAATCTTTCCATCTTATCTACTCCTAACTATTGATTTTAATTCGACTATTATGGTTAAGATAATAGGGATTTCTAGTTAATTTTTTATCATTCATTAATATATTTATATTTTTAGTTTTATTAATTAATTTTATTATATACCGTTAATGTTGTCAAGAATTTACATATGATGGTACTTTTTAGCACTATATACAAATCAGCTGGATTTCTGATAGAATATGAATTGTGTTACGGTGAAATTTAATTCTTAATAATCAATGTTTTTAATCCGGAGGTCATATTTATGATAATTCTATCAGGTAAGGATATAAAAAAAAGTTATGGTATAGATGTGATTCTTGAGGGCGTGACCTTTACTGTACAGGAAAATGACAAGGTAGGCATTGTTGGAGTCAATGGAGCGGGAAAGTCAACCCTTTTCAAAATCATTACGGGTGATCTTGAGAAGGATGGAGGAGAAATATTTGTCGGCAGGAATATAAGCATAGGATATATGTCCCAGGATTTCAGCCTTGAATCTGACAATGGCATTTGGGATGAGATGCTGACTGTTTTTATCCGGCTTATTGAAATGGAAAAAAACTTGCAGAAGCTTGAGCTCGAAATCAGCCGCATGGGTGATTCTGCGGACAAGAATGGCATGGAGCCGCTGCTTAAGGCATATGCCAACCTGCAGGAAGAGTATAAGAACAGCAACGGTTTCGGCTATAAGAGCCAGATAAAGGGTGTATTGAAAGGCCTTGGTTTTTCAGCTGATGACTATGACAAACCCATATCGATCCTCAGCGGAGGGCAAAAAACAAGAATTGCACTGGGAAAGGTACTTCTGCAGAATTTCAACCTGCTGCTCCTTGATGAGCCGACCAACTATCTTGACATTGAATCGGTGGAATGGCTGGAGGAATATCTGAAAAATCTTAAATGTGCGGCACTTATCGTATCACATGACCGTTATTTCCTCGATACGGTCACCAACAGGACCTTTGAAATCGAGAACAAAACTCTTAAGGAGTATAACGGGAATTATTCAAAATATGTTGAGAATAAGCAGCAGCTGAGAGAAACCCAGCTGAAGGACTATGAGGAGCAGCAAAAGGAAATTGCCCGTCAGGAGGCTATAATAGCCCGGTTCAGACAATATAACAGGGAAAAGAGTATAAAGCAGGCAGAAAGCAGGGAGAAAGCCCTTGAACGAATTGAAAGAATAGAGAAACCTGATGCTCTCCCTAAGAATATCGGCTTTAAATTTGAGCCTGGGGTCAGAAGCGGCAATGACGTTCTCTCCGTGGAAAGCCTCTCCAAATCCTTTGACAGGCTGCTTTTCATGGATGCCAGCTTTGAGGTTAAAAGAGGGGAAAGAGTTGCACTGCTTGGACCTAACGGAATTGGCAAAACCACCATGCTTAAGATAATAGCCGGAATAATACCTGCTGATACCGGGAATATACGTCTTGGAACCAATGTTAATGTCGGTTATTATGACCAGGAGCAGGAAAGCTTGAATTATAACAATACCGTTATAGATGAAGTGTGGGATGAATATCCCAAATTGAACCAGACTGAACTTCGAACCAAATTAGCTGCATTCTTATTCCAAGGAGAAGATGTATTTAAGGAAATCAGCAAGCTCAGCGGCGGTGAGAGGAGTAGAATTGCCCTCCTAAAGCTCATGCTGTCGAAGTCAAATTTCCTCCTTATGGATGAGCCCACCAACCATTTGGACATATTATCAAAGGAAGTGCTTGAAAGTGCATTGGTCAATTATTCAGGCACAGTACTGCTGATATCCCATGACAGATATTTTTTGAACAAGGTAGCAACCAGAATAGTAGAGCTGAAGCAAGAGGACTGCTTACAATACAACGGCAACTACTCTTATTATATCTATAAGAGGGGGTTATTGGAAAACGCTGCTGCTGTAAAGCAGACAGAGGATTCCGAAGCTGCCACTGCAACAAAGAACGATTGGCTAAAACAGAAGGAAGAAAAGGCAAACCTCCGGAAGCAGCAGAAAAGACTTGAAACTGTGGAGTCGGAAATCGAACAGGCCGAAAAACGTATTAAGGAAATTGATGCTTTACTTGAGACGCCTGAAGTGTTCAGTGACCATGTGAAATGTCAGGATCTTCATGATGAGCAGGAAAAACTTAATTCCAGACTTAATTCACTCTATGAAGAATGGAGCGAGCTTAGCGAATAATAATATCAGGGCGGGTATTACACGCCCGCCCTTACAATTTACAGATTTCTTATTATGGCTTCAGCCATTTCATCAGTGGAGGCTGAACCACCCAAGTCAGGGGTTACATATTTTGCTTCTGCAAGTACCTTGACTACCGCTTTGTTTATCCTGTCTGAAGCACTCTTCTCTCCAAGACGCCTGAGCATCATCGCTCCGCACAGTATGCTTGCCGTAGGATTGGCAATGCCTTTGCCCACCAGATCCGGAGCTGTACCGTGAGTTGCCTCATATACTGCCGCCTCTGCACCTATATTGGCACCAGCCACTAAGCCAAGTCCGCCCACGAGTCCTGCACAAAGTTCAGATACCAGATCGCCGTATAAATTTGGCAGAACAAGTATATCAAACTCTTCAGGATGCATTACAAGCTTCATACACAAGTTTCCTGCTTCCATTTCATCATATTCAATATCCGGGTATTTGCTTGCTATGTACCTTGCACTTGAAAGGAAAAGTCCGTCGGTAAGCTGCATAATATTTGCCTTGTGAACGCAGGTGACCTTTCTTCTCTTTTCTTTTACAGCATAGTTGAAGGCAAAGGATACTATCCTCTCAGATGCGTGCCTGGTAATAAGTTTGACGCTTTCAGCAGCATCAGTTCCTATCATATGTTCTATGCCCATATATAAGTCTTCAGTATTTTCTCTGAAAACCACAAGATCAACATTATTATACTTTGATTTTACACCTTCAAAAGACTTGATCGGTCTAATGTTCGCATAAAGGTTAAGCTGCTGCCTCAGGCTGACATTCACACTTCTGAAGCCTCCTCCTATTTGCGTCATAACCGGACCTTTCAGAGCTATTTTGTTATTTTCAATAGACTTTACCGTGTCTTCAGGCAAAGGGTCTCCGAACTTCTCCAATGCAATCTGCCCCATATGCCTTGTTTCCCATTGGATATCAACACCTGCCGCTTCAATTACCTTAATAGCTGCATTAGTCACCTCGGGTCCTATTCCATCCCCCGGTATAAGTGTAGCTCTATACATTACCTTCACCTCCGTATTCTTTCCGTTACGGGTTGCGAGTTACGAGTTACGGGTATTTATGCAGGGCTTCGAAGAACTTACCTAGACCGCGAAACGCGAAACGCGCAACTATACTTATAAATAATTATACCACCATATTTCTATTTTGTACTATTTTTCTATATAAAACAATCAAAATCATACCACTTCCACTTTTATTCCAAGACCCTCTTCAACTTCCTTAAATTGTCTTCCAAGAAGATCCCGCCCTGCAGTGTCAAACATTATTCCCGGCAGTACCAACACTTCAGGCTTCACTCCCCTTTCAGACAAATGCGCTTCTATGTCACTTACAGTAAGAAGGCCTGCACACATAATATTCCCGCCAAAATACCTGTTCTTTACAGCCTCGATTTCTACCCTGTCGTTTTGCATGATACAGCCCGTCAATATCCCATAAGCCAGTTCTGAGGTTAAAAGAAGACAGCTTCTATCCCTGTTTCTCAGTATTGCTCTTTCTATATCCTCAATTTCATCAGGGTGAATATCATAATCAAATACCATTCCTGAAGGTGTCTTTGCCTTCTTATTGACAACTATCTCCCTGTATTCCCCTCCGCTCAGAATTTTAATTTCGGGGTTCCCGGCTTTAAGGATTTTATAATATGCATCTACTCTTGATGCCACCTTTTCCCCATTAACGCTGAGTATCCTGTCTCCTTTTGCTACTCCCGATTTCCGGGCAGGTGAGTCATAGAGCACTCCGGCAACTTCGGCATTTAAATCATTTATACCGGAAGGCTCCATAATAATTGGCGCAGCTACCGATTTTCCCAGTTCAGAAGTGAAGCTCGACAGGCTGTCCCTTATATCTTCAGGCGGCAGTAAACCTTTTGAGAACCTGGTATATCCGGGCATAAAAATCCTTATGACTGATGCTCCATTACTGCTTAGAAATGCTGCTGTTTCCCGGATGTCCTCCCAACCGACCAGATGCGGCATTGCCACTATGCTGCCGCTAAATTTTATACCGTAGCTTTTCAGTCGTTTTACCGCAGCAACTGCTGACCAATGTGTCCTTCCCCTGTACAGCTTTTTCCTGCCCTGTTCACTGCAACTGTTCAACGAAACATTCAGTTCTATATTGCCTATACTTTTAAGCTCAGACAGTACAGCTTCATTCAGGTGTATCCCGCTGGTGGTAATCTGTATTGAGGTACCTCCATACTTATGCCTTATGCTTTGCAGTATCTCAATTATGTCCTCCCGCAGGAAGGGCTCTCCCTCGCATATGCGGGTTGCTGATTCCCCGATTACTATTTTCCGTTTTTCATCCAAAAACTCCACCAGTGTATCGATTTGTTTCCTGCTCAGCTTATCAACATAGTATGCATCAATCTCTGCAGGGTTCTGCAAATGGCTGCAGAAAATACAGGATGTACTGCAGCTGGTAGTGAGAACCAGTATGTTGTCCTTACTTACAGTTTCAAGCAATAAATTAAAGGGAGCCGGTTTCATAACATACCCACCCCCTTGTTATTCCAATGAAAGATTCGGCATTGCGTTAAGCGAAAAGTCAGACCTTGTGCCGTTAATATATCTGTAATATGCAGCACAGCCAATCATTGCCGCATTATCTGTGCACAGTATGGGAGAAGGATACAGGATCTTTATGCCGGCTTGTTCTCCCCTTTGTCCCAACAGCTCTCTCAGTCTGCTGTTGGCAGCCACTCCTCCTGCCAGAACTGCATATTTTGATTTCTTATCCTGTGCAGCTTTTATGAGTTTGGCAGAAAGAACATCAACTACGGCCTCCTGGAAGCTTGCGGCAATATCTGCGGAGCTTACTTCCTCATTCCTCATTTTTTTCGAATTCAGGTAGTTCAGCACAGCGGATTTCAGGCCGCTGAAGCTGAAGTCCAAGCTTCCTTCCTCTAGAAATGCCCTGGGAAAATCTATAGCTTCACGATTGCCGGAAGCAGCAAGCTTATCAATTAAAGGCCCTCCCGGATAACCAAGCCCCAATGCCCGTGCAATTTTGTCAAAGGCTTCACCGGCTGCATCATCCCTTGTTCTGCCTAAAACCTCATATTTATTATAGTCAGTCACATTCACAATATGGCTGTGTCCGCCGGATGCCACAAGACAGGTAAAAGGCGGCTCCAGCTCCTTGTGCTCTATGTAATTGGCAGAAATATGCCCTTCTATATGGTTTACCCCTACAAAAGGCAGATTACTGCTGTATGCAATGGCTTTAGCCGTTGAAAGTCCAATAAGCAGGGCCCCTACGAGCCCAGGCCCGTAAGTAACTGCAACGACGTCAATATTTTTCAGTGCGACACCCGCTCCGGATAAAGCTTCATCAAGTACCATACTTATGCTTTCCAGGTGTTTTCTTGATGCAACCTCCGGGACCACCCCACCAAACTTCTTATGTATATCTATCTGGCTTGATATGATATTTGACAATACCTCTCGACCATTTCTTACAACAGCTGCAGAAGTCTCATCGCATGAGGTCTCAATTGCCAGTATTAAAATATCTTTACCCATAATCAACACTCCTGTATGTTTTGCCATAATTCTATTGCATAACAGTAGAAAAATGCGACGCTGTCGCATTTTTCAGTCACTAGTCGCTAGTCAACTAGTCACTAGATTAGGGCGGGGCTTCGAAGGCTAGGCTATGACACGAGTTAAGTGCTATACCTGTAAGGAATACCCTAATTCTAGAGACTAGAGACTAGTGTCTAGCGACTAAAAACCATGTTTTATTTGAGACGCATTATTTATCTTATATACTAAACAAGATTTCTTTCAAGTATCGCAATAACATCCTCTATGCCGATCTTATCCCTTTCATAGGCTTGTACTATTTCATCAAAGCGGCTCTTAATCCTTTCATAATCCTTATATTCATGATATAAGAGCTTCTTACCCTGTTTGTCAGTAACCTTGGCGATATAGAGCTCTCCCTCCTGTATGAGGCTGATCATGTGGTTTTCTATGGAAAATTCTCTAAGCAGCATTATATTCCTCCCGTTCATTGTTTGTGGAAAGCGTAATAAACACATTATATCACAAGGTTTTATTAATTAAAAGTTTGTGGTTTTTCTTATCTCCCATATTATCTCCCTGTTTATTAATATTATAAGACAATAAGAACAAAGAGGCGAGATTCGAATCCCGAACCCCGCATCTCTAATTAAGATAACTCCGGAGGCATAATAAATCCATGCGCTCCGTAATCCGTATCTATTCGATTGTCAAAGTGGTTACATTCAAATCTGCGTATATCCTAAGAGTCCCCTCAGCATTCTCATAGTTGTTTGAAACATATTCCTTTTCAGAACGGCTAAGTATCTTACTGTTATTGATATTTACCGAGGATATCTCATATTTGTCTATTACAATTCGTATGCCAACGTTGTCAGGCAGTTTAAGCTTTACTGTGGAAGCATTGGCATCTATCCTGACCTCCCCATCCCGTTCATTGTCTCCTGTCAGGTCAACTACCAGTTTTGATGCATCGGCATTAATATCCAAAGTCTCAAAGCCTAGGTTTCCGGCACCATAAATATTGACACTGCTGGCGTCTGAATCAAGTCTGAATTTATTCAGCAGCTCTTTGTTTGGTTCATCAAAGTACAGCTTCGCTGATGAAGCATTTAATACAGCATCAATACTGCTTATCAGCATATTGCTCATATCCATTTCCACATCAGAGGCATCAGCCGTTAGCTCCATTTTCATCGGCAATTTATCCGTCAGCTTGACATCCCATTTATTTACCGGCTTTTTAAAGCTGTAGCCTTCCAGCTTGTTTTTTATGCTTATTTCATCTTCCTTTACTATGAACTCAGGCTTTAATGCTTCCGTACTGTATGAGAATTTTACATCAGCAAGCTTATCCTCCGTACTGCCAATCTTTGCTTTTGCCATCTTCATATCAAGGTTCAGCTCCATTGGCTGCCCTTTCCGGTACTTGTCGCTCATTTCTATAGTCTCTTTATATTCCTTCATTGCTCCGGATACCATGCTTCCTGCGTTGTCGAACTCCAGCACGCAGGCTGTAAGTGACAGTACCGATGCTGCAATTAAGGCTGCCGGAATTAACTTTCTAAACATTTGAAGCCTGCTTTCTGACTGAAGGGGATCCAAGTCTGGTGTCAACAGCAACACCTATTGCATAAGTAACCAAAAGAAGATATGCCAGCCAGCCGAATATAGGTACTAATTTAAGGGCATATACAAGCAAAACCCCGACCATAAGGTGAATATACATTGAACTCCTGCCTTCCAGGTGGCCTGTTATCCTATGCCCTATAGCAACTTCAAGAGCTACCGTTCCGACAAAAGCAAGCAGGGCAAATGCTATGAATATGAATGGTATAAATATGATTCCTATCAAAGTTATTGCCAAAAGTATCGAGAGTATTATTGATGCAGGCAAGAACAGCAGCATAATCACTAAGCCTATACCAAACTGTCTGCCCATTCTCAGCTTGCTCTTTTCCGCCATCAGCCCTACTCTGTCAGGTGCAACCAGCAATGCAATACAGGAGAATGCATATATTAAAAACAAACCTATCAGGTCACCGTAGGATAACCTTGGAATCAAACCATCAGGTTTTTCAAAGCTGAAGGGGGTACTTATATCCGCTATCTCCCCTCTAATTATTGCATTGGGGGATTTGTTCACTCCGCCAATTACCCCCACAGTATCACCATTTATTATCCCATTGTTTTTTACCGATATTTCACCGAATACTGCAACAGCATCCCCACCAACCGAACCGGCAACTGATACATTGCCGAAAATAGCAACCGCATCCCCTGTCAAATCTCCATTAACAGTTACATTTCCAAATATTGCGACTGCATCTCCGTTGACTGTAATTCCCCCGGGAATCTCAATATTATTGAATATTGCTACTTTATCCTTATTGTCTACATTAGGTGCAAAGGCGCCAAGCATCAGTACAATCAGCATCATACCCGCCAACACTGCTGCTCCCCTTCTCATTCTCATATATATAACCTCCTAATTTTCTTGCAGTTTATACCTATATATCAAGTACAGATTAATTCCCATAAATGCGACTGCAAGCAATGCGACACTAGCCGTATAATCTCTCAGCAGAACATTTCTTATAACCAGAATTTTCCCCAGAAGCACCGAAGTAATAACCAGCAAGCTGCTCAAAAACCCCGATACCATGTTCACACCATAGATAATCACATTTTGAGCTGCAATCAGTAATCCGCTTTCCCTTACAAAAGGTATTGCCACAAAAGTCACCATATTCCAGGCAAATATCATAAGCCCAAGCACTGAAACCAACCAGAAGACAACAATTTTGGGATTCGTAAAGTATGCTTTCTGGTTCATTATTCCTTCCATTACTCTTGCTTCAAATCCAACAGGCACCTCCAGCTCAGGGAGTTCCTCCAGCGTGTCAATGGCCTGCCTGAGCATTCCGAATTCCTCCGCACAGCTGGAGCATTTCTCGTTATGCTTTATTATCATTTCTCGTTCCAGTTCACTGATATTTCCATCGAAATACTTCATAACCAGATTACTTATTTCCATGCATTGCATACTTTTCACGCTCCTTTTCCATGCTGATTAATTCTTCCTTTAGCATCTGCCTGGCTCTATAAAGCCTGTTTTTTACTATGGTGAGCGACTCACCTGTAATATCTATAATCTCCTGGTAGGATAAGTTTCTATGATGAAATAATATCAAGAATTCCCTGTATTTGTCCGGCAGCTTCATTATTGCAGCCTGCACCAGCTTTTGATTCTCTTTTCTTATATATTCTTCTTCCGGGGTATCTTTTCCATCTTTGATTTCAAACCCCTCATCTATGGGTACAGTCTCGCCTTTTCTTTTCCGTAAGCTGTCCAGACAAAGGTTCGTAGTAATCTTCATAGCCCAGGTCATAAATTTATATTCAGGATTGTACTTGGAAAGGGAATTATACATTCTGATAAATGCTTCCTGGGACACATCTTCTGCTTCTTCCCTGTTTCCCATCATTCTGAAAGCTGTGTTGTATATAGCTTTCTTATATCTCTCAATGAGCACCTCAAAAGCATTTACATCTCCAGCCAGACACCGATTAACTATTTCAATGTCAGAGGCAATCAACCCTATCCCCACCTCGTAATCCCGTATCTATGGTGCGGGCGAACACTGTTCGCCCCTACATTCCGGGACCCCGTAACCTCGAAACCCCGTAACCTCATATCTCGTATCTCGTATCTCGTATCTCGTATCTATATTTATATACGTAATCAAAAAATAATTGTCTGACGCAATGTATAATGAAATTACGTCAATTTCTTCCACATTATCACCGCATCTTCACCGGTATCTGAATAGTAGCCTTTTCTCAACCCACTGTCTTCGAAGCCCAATTTCTTATAGAGGTTCCTTGCAACCTCATTTGAAGCTCTTACCTCCAGTGTAATGCTGGACACCTTGTTTTCCTTTGCCGTCCGGATCAGTGCCTGTACCAATTTTTCTCCGATTTTCTGTCCTCTATAATCAGGATGCACAGCTATATTGGTTATATGCCCTTCATCAAGCACAATCCACATTCCTCCGTAGGCTGCAACCTTTCCATCCACCTTTGCTGCAATGTACCTTGCCAAATTGTTTTTGGTAATTTCGGCCTCAAAGGATTCACGGGACCAGGGTGTTGTGAAGCTCAGCTTCTCTATCTCACAAACCTGATCAATATCCTCATAGCTCATATTTTGAAGTTCTACTTTGTGTTTCTTTTCATATTCCACTTCTGCCTGGGATTTTCTTATATAGGTAAGCCTGAAGGAGTTGTATGTATCAACCAAGCCTTTATTATACATTTCGAAAGCCAGGGCGGCACATGATGAAGCCCGCGGCAGCAAGCTGTCATAAGGTGCTATATAATATTCCTCAAGACCCTTTTTCAGGTTTTCTTCAAAAAGCAATGCTCCATCTCCAAGGAAAGTAACAGGTACAGACTTTTCCTTTACAACCTTTATAAGGTCTTCAATCTGTATTACGCTGAGATCCTCACGCTTTGCAAGCCTGCCCTTTTCCCATGAATACAAGCAGCTGTACACCATCCCTCTCTGAGCATCCAGCATTGGACAAATCAGGCCTGTACAATTATAAAGGCTGTACGCCAATGCATCAAGGGTTGGTACTCCAGCGACAGGCTTTCCGAAGGTCTGAGCCATTCCCTTTATTATTGATGCTCCAATACGCAGTCCGGTAAAAGAACCCGGTCCGGAAGAGCATGCAAATAAATCAATTTCAGAAGGTTTAATTCCTGACTTCTTAAAGAGTTCATCAATAATGCCCATAATTTTCTGTGAATGAGCCCTGCTGATATTCAATATATATTCTGCAATCAATCTGCCGTCTTCCACTATCGCTGCTGTTGCTGCAGTAGTGGATGTATCAACAGCCAGAATCTTCATTTTGTTCCATTCCTTTCACTATATTGTCATAAGTCTCACCTGTCGGCTCAATTATTATTTCACGGGAATTATCTCCCTTAGTGTTTAAAATAGTAATCCAAAGTCTCTCTCCAGGAATTATGTCTCTTACTACATCAGCCCACTCAAGTACCACTACTCCATCACCGAAAAAATATTCCTCGTAGCCTAATTCATACATTTCTTCAACATCATTAAGCCTGTAAACATCAAAATGATAGAGAGGCAGCCGGCCATCATATTCATTGATGATGGTATAGGTCGGACTGGTCACATAATCCTCTATACCCATACCCTTTGCGATACCCTTTGTAAAGGCAGTTTTCCCCGCTCCGAGGTCTCCGGAGAGACATATTATATTTCCGGAATTCAGCAGTTTACCCAGTCGTTCACCTATTTTTGTCGTTTCTTCAGCACTCTCAGTAATAATTTTAAGCATTAAATTACCTCCGGTAAATATTGGCTCGTGGTTCGTGGCACGTGAATTGAGCAAGTCTTCGAAGCTTGGCATCCATCCAATTGCTATTGCCTATCACCCATAGCCGGTAAAAAAATATCTATAGCAATCCTTAAGAATTACTATAGATATTATACTCTGTTTACAGGTAAATGTATACATTTGTGAGATTGTGGGGTTTCGGGGTTACGAGGCTTCGGGAAACGGGTAACACAGAAAACACGGATGGAATTATTGAACTAAATACGCTTCAGTAATATCCGGTATTTTCAAAATCACCGATACCATTTAGGAGTACCCGAATATTCCACGAGCCACGAGCCACGTGCCACGCGCCTCGAGCCAATAATACAATGGCTTATCTTCTATATACAACCTTACCGTCGATAAGCACTGCATAGGTTTTGCCGGTAAGCTCAAAAGGATGTCCATCGAAAATTACAATATCTGCATCCTTACCCTTCTCCAGGCTTCCAACCCTGTCTTTAATACCTAATATCTCTGCTGCATTTATTGTTATGGCTTTCAATGCCTCCATTTCATCCAGTCCATCTCTGGCTGCCAAGCCCGCACATACAGGCAGATACTGTATGGGTATAACCGGATGGTCTGTTGTGATTGAAAATTTTATCCCTGCCTTCCATAGAACCGCCGGTGTCTTGAAGGTCTTGTTCTTAAGCTCATACTTTGACCTTTCTGTAAGGTGAGGGCCATTTATTACATATTTTCCTTCCTTCGCAAGCTCATCAGCTATAAGGTGGCCTTCTGTACAGTGGTCCAGAGTGATGTCCACGTCAAACTCCTTTGCTATCCTGAGCGCGGTAAATATATCATCTGCTCTATGAGCATGAGCCTTTAGCGGTATCTCCTTTCTTATTACCCTGGCAAGAGCCTCCAGCTTGATGTCAAACTCAGGCTTTTTTTCCGGATCCTGCTTTGCTCTTTCAAGCTTCTCATTGTAAGCCTTAGCCTTGAAAAGCTGTTCTCTCAGTATTGCAGCAGTAGCCATTCTTGTAGTAGGTGATGTTTTTCTCTCGGAATAGACTCTTTTTGGGTTTTCTCCAAAAGCTATTTTCATGGCTGCAGGTTCTTTTAATATCATATCATCTATTCTGTTTCCATAGGTCTTTATGGTTGCAAAAGTCCCGCCAATGACATTGGCACTTCCCGGGCCGGTACATACAGTGGTTATTCCACCCTCCCTTGCTTCCTCGAAGGTTCTGTCCATAGGGTTTATTGAGTCAATCGCCCTGAGGTGAGGAGTTACAGGATCTACAGATTCATTGCCGTCTGCTCCCTCAAAGCCTATGGCATCCTCCCACATTCCCAGATGGCAGTGGGCATCAATTATGCCGGGCATAACCAGCCTGCCTTCGGCATCTATAACCTCTGCATCGGCAGGAGCTTCAACATTCTCCCCGACAGCAACAATTTTACCGTTATCCACCAGGATGCTGCCTTTTTCATATACCTTGTCTGCCATGGTATAGATTTTACCGTTTTTGATAAGTATCATTTGTTAACCCCCTTATTTTTTAGTTAATTCAAGCCTTTCATACTGAGGCTTATTCTATTCCTATCCAGATCCACATCCAGTACTTTAACCTTGACTATATCTCCTACCTGTACTACATCCAAAGGCCTTCTTACAAACCTGTCAGCCAGCTCTGATATATGCACCAGGCCATCCTGATGTACCCCTATGTCCACAAAGGCGCCAAAGTCAATAACATTCCTGACTGTTCCCGTAAGTATCATTTCCGGTCTTAAATCCTTAATGTTCAATACATCTGACATCAATATAGGCTTCGGCATTTCATCCCTCGGGTCTCTCCCCGGCTTCTTAAGCTCATCTATAATGTCTCTCAGTGTCGGCACACCAACCCCGAGATCCTCTGCCAGTAAATTTACATCCATATCCGTTAATTGGTTTACAACTCTGTTCATGCCCATTTGCTTAAGCTCTGACAAGGAATAACCCGCCTTTTCCAGGAGCTTCTTTGCGACCTCATAGGATTCAGGATGTACCGAGGTGTTATCCAATATGTTTTCACTTTCCGGTATTCTCAGGAAGCCTGCCGCTTGTTCAAAAGCCTTTTCCCCAAGCTTTTTCACCTTGAGCAGCTCCTTTCTGCCCTTGAATTTTCCGTTTTCTTCCCTGTATGCAACTATGTTTTTAGCAATACCTGAGTTTATACCTGAAATATGCTGAAGGAGTGAGGTCGAGGCTGTATTAAGGTCCACGCCTACGCTGTTAACACAATCTTCAACAACTCCTCCCAAGGATTCGGAAAGCTTTTTTTGCGCGACATCATGCTGGTATTGCCCTACCCCTATTGACTTTGGATCTATCTTGACTAATTCTGCAAGAGGGTCCTGAAGCCTTCTGGCGATTGAGATAGCTCCACGCAGTGATACATTTATATCCGGGTACTCCTGGGCTGCCAATTCTGAGGCTGAATATACAGATGCTCCCGCTTCATTCACAATTACATAATGCAGTGGTATATTCATTTCCTTAATTATTTCAGCACATACCTTTTCAGACTCCCTTGATGCAGTTCCATTACCCAGGGATATGACTTCAACATTATATTTTTTAATCAAGTTCTCCAATACTCTTTTGGCTTCTGCCACCTGGCTTTGCGGTGGCGTTGGATATACTGTGGTAGTTTCCAGGAGCTTTCCGGTATCATCCACTACAGCAATTTTGCAGCCTGTCCTGAAAGCCGGGTCAAAGCCCATGACTGCCTTTCCCTTAATAGGAGCCTGCATTAGCAGGTTCCTGAGGTTGGCAGCGAATACCTTTATAGCCTGCTCTTCAGCAACATCAGTAAGCTCGTTCCTTATCTCCCTTTCTATAGATGGAGCAATCAATCTATTATATGCATCCTTGACTACCGCTTCCAGTACTTCTCTGTAAGGTGAATTTTCGATGATTGCATTATTGTTCAGGTAGGTCAGAATTCTGTCTGCCGGCGCTTCCACCTTGACTGTCAGGAATTCTTCCTTTTCTCCCCTGTTTACTGCCAAGATTCTATGTGGAGCAATCTTTCTGACAGGCTCGCTGAAATCATAATACATCTGGTATTCAGATTTCTCTTCCTTAGTGCCTTTTGCAGCAATAGTGCCATCTTTAAAGGTCAGTTCCCTTATTTCCTTCCTGAATTCCGCATTATCAGATATAAGCTCTGCAATTATATCCGAAGCACCGTTTATTGCATCTTGAGCTGTTTCAACCCCAAGCTCCGGATTTATAAAGCCTGCAGCAATATCTTCCAGAGACTCGCGAGAACGCTCCTGCTTCCATATTATATCTGCCAAAGGCTCCAGCCCCTTTTCCTTTGCAATGGTAGCCCTTGTTCTTTTTTTCTGCTTGTATGGACGGTAGAGATCCTCTACCTCCTGCAATACCTCAGCTTTATCAATAGAAGCCCGAAGCTCCTCTGTGAGCTTTCCCTGCTCATCTATAAGCCTTATAACCTCTGCCTTTCTGTTTTCAAGGTTTCTGAGATACGTAAGCCTTTCATTAAGGTCTCTTAATATAGTGTCTGAAAGCTCTCCTGTAAGCTCTTTTCTGTATCGCGCAATGAAAGGTATGGTATTACCGTCATCTATAAGCTTTACTGTGTTTTCAACCTGCCATGGCTTAACTGACAATTCCTTTGCCAGCTTTGCAATTATGTCCATATTTTCTACTCCTCCACTCCGATGTTTTACATTCATATATAATTTTAACCTTTTTCACATGAATATTTCAATAGGTACGAGGTACGAGCCTTGTGCCCTGATTCCCATTGCCCATTATCCATATTTATGCTAGTATATCAAGTAAGTACATATGTACACATTACGGGTACAGAAAGCGAGGCTATAATCGTGGATACAAAAATGTTCATAGTTGATTCCAGTATACTCCCTAAGGTATATGAGAAAGTGATAGCTGCAAAGCTTCTTCTGAAGACAGGAGACGCTACTACAATCCAGGAGGCTTGTCAAAAAACCGGAATAAGCCGAAGTGCCTTCTATAAATATAAGGACGGAGTGTTTGACTATGCAACTCAGGAATTGGGGCGTATTGTTACATTGTTCATGATTCTCACACATACTCCGGGTGTTCTCTCGGATATCATAAACAAGATTGCATCTGCAAAGGGAAATATCATAACAATAAATCAAAACATACCGGTTATGGGTTCTGCTTCATTAACCGCATCTATTGATACAAAAGCAATGGAAATAAATCCGGAAGAGCTTTTACAACTGCTCCTGTCCTGTAAAGGCTGCAAGAAGGTAGAAATTATAGGAATGGAATAGAAAAGGGCGAACACTGTTCGCCCCTAAACTTTTAACAATCAAACTTATTAACGATATTCTGCAGCTCAACTGCCATTTCATTCAATCTGACAGCTGAACTGTTTATCTCCTGCATTGCAGAAGACTGCTCCTCGGTGCTGGCAAGAACATTCTGAGTACCTTGCGAGGTTGTCTCGGCAATAGAGCTTACTTCCTTTACCGCATCAATTACCTGCATGTTCTCCGATTTCAGCTCAAGCACTGAATCGGAAACATTCCTTACATCTTCTGCTACAAGACGAATTTCTCTTATTATCCTTTCAAAGGTGCTATATGTAGAGGTTATAGCTTCAGTGCCCTTTTCCACCTCTATAAGCCCTTCATTCATAGCCTCAACCGTTACTCCGGTTTCTTTCTGCACCTCCAGAAGAAGAGTTTCAATATCCTTTGATGCTTCTCTCGTTTGTTCTGCAAGATTTCTTATTTCATTTGCCACTACCGCGAAGCCTTTGCCGGCATCCCCTGCGCGAGCAGCTTCAATGGCCGCATTCAATGCAAGCATATTTGTTTTTCCTGCTATATCTCTTATAATCTTAACAATTCCGGTTATTTCTGCTGATTTATTGCCAAGACGCTCAACCAGCGAAGCTGAATTGACAACGCTTTCCTTTATCATTCCAATTGTGCCGTTTATGATATTTATATTCTCTGAACCCTCTTGGGCTACCTGAGCAGCAGCCTCAGCAGAATCCGCAACTGACTGGGTCTTTTGAGCAGTATCATAAACTTTGTCTGCTATCTCCTGTACAACCATGGAGGTTACTGAGACTGATGCTATTTGGGATTGAGACCCCTCAGCAACACTTTCCACTATTGCAGCAATTTCCTCTGTAGCAGTAGTGCTCACATTGGCGCTCTCGCCCAGCCTTTGCGCTGCCTCTGTAATCTCCGTAACTGCAGAACTTACTTCTTTTAGTATACTTGACAAGGACTCTGTCATAAGATTGAAAGAGCTTTGAAGTTCTCCAATTTCATCCGTTGATGTGACCGCCAGCCTTTTCTTAAGATTGCCGTTCTTTATTTCTCCTGCAACCCTTGCCATATTGACAAGAGGCTTTACTATTATAAAGGCCAGAAGCAAACTGCCTGCCAAGGCTATAACAAATGCAACAGCAATTAAGGCATAGGCTTTGCCTTCCGCATTCTTCACCGGCTTCAGAGCTTCTTCAACCCCCGTTTCAGTAATAAGGCCCCAACCTGTAACCGGTATTTTATAATACGTGCCGATCACTTCTTCACCTTTGTAGTTTTCATATCGCGATGTGCCTTCCTGCCCTTTAACAAGGTTTAATGGCCCTTTTATCATATTTGTCACGGTATTATAACTTCCCAGCACCATTTCCTTGTATTCCGGGTGCGCAAGTACAATTCCATTTTTATCTATTATGTATGCTACTCCGTTTTCGCCTATTTTAGTCTGATTTATTATTGCCTGTATGTCATCCAATACAATCTTGGCGTATAGCACCCCTGCCACACTCTTGTTCTGATCCAATACCGGAACTGCTATGTTGAAAGCAGGAGCGCGGAGCTTTGCATCCAAATATGAATCTGATATAAAGCTTTGACCTCTCAAGGCCTCGGTATACCATCTTTCCTGTGCCATGCTCGTACCATTTAGCTTTGTATTCATTGAGTAAAGCACCGTACCCTTTACATCAGCGAGAGTAATCTCCTTAAAGGAGGATTGCTGACTTGAAGCAATCTTCCTGACTACCCTTTCCTGCTGGTAACTGTCCATAGCAAGTATGTCTACCGACTGCGGAACCAATTCCAAGGTTATAAGGCTTTGCGCAATATTTGCATTTATTCTTTCAATAAGTCCTTTATTAACAGCTGTGTTAAGCTCGTTCATATTGTTCATTATGGCGCTTGTCTGAGAATTGATGCTGAAAAATGTCAGAAATACAAGGGGTATAAGAGTCATCAGCGTTACTAGCAATGTTATTCTCCCTCTGATGCCTCCGGCCAGCTTGCCGAAGCTGAATTTCTGCTTTTCCTGCGTCTTCGGCTTCTCCCGCTTCGGAGCATTAATTGCAGAATTCTTCATCTTAACTACAGGAAGCTTCATGCTTAGCTTAGGAAGTCTGATTTTTTTTAAAAAATCAAAAACATTCTTCTTAGACTTAAAAGACAGATTATTACCAGCCACAGGAAACCTAAAATAATTATCTTTCTTTCTCATGGTATTCCTCCCTGTTTCGCCTTTTATTTCTATGCCACCAAGTTAATTTTAATACAATATTTTCAAATAAACAACTTTTTTGTTTAATTTGGCGTATATGTAAAAATTCTGTCAGTAAATAGAAAAAGCAGGTCTAATCATGACTAGACCTGCTTTTTCTATTTATCATTCCTCTGCTTCAGATATGCATTAATAAAATTGTCCAATTCCCCATCCATTACTGCGCCGACATTTCCTGTCTCTTCACTCGTCCTGTGGTCCTTAACCATGTTGTAAGGATGGAATACATAGGAGCGTATCTGGCTGCCCCATGCTATTTCTCTATATTCACCCTTTATGTCATCGATTTTGTCCTTCTGTTCCTGTTCCTTAAGCTCCAAAAGCTTGGCAGCCAGCATTTTCATAGCCATCTCCCTGTTGCTGTGCTGGGACCGCTCATTCTGGCACTGAACTATTATTCCGGTAGGCACATGAGTTATTCTTACCGCTGACTCCGTTTTATTTACATGCTGTCCGCCTGCCCCGCTGGAACGGTAGGTGTCTACTTTCAAATCCTCTTCATTTATCTCAATCTTAACATCATCATCAAGCTCAGGCATTACATCTATTGATGCAAATGAAGTGTGACGCTTTCCGGCTGCATCAAAGGGAGAAATTCTTACAAGCCTGTGCACTCCCTTTTCCGACTTAAGGTAGCCATATGCATTATCCCCCTCTATAAGCAGGGTTGCGCTCTTTATGCCTGCTTCATAATCCCTCAGCATATCAAGAACTGACACATCATAACCTTTTTTCTCAGCCCATCTTGTATACATTCGGAGCAGCATCTCTGCCCAATCCTGAGCTTCCAGACCCCCCGCTCCCGAATGTATCGTTAGTATTGCATTATTTCTATCATATTGTCCGTTAAGCAATGTTTCAATCCTGAGATTTTCCACAGCCTCCCTCAGTGTTTTGAAAGAAGCTTCAACCTCCGGTATTACCGACTCGTCTTCAGCCTCCATGCCGAGCTCTATAAGAACTTCCAGGTCCTCATACTCCTTTTTCAGGCTGTCTATATTTTCAACTTTGCTCTTAAGCGCTTTTATTCTTTTAAGAACCTTTCCTGCATTATCCGCATCATTCCAGAAATCCTCCTGATGCATCTCCTGCTCCAGTTCATAAATATGCTCCTGAATTGCTGTCAGGTCAAAGTGACACCTCTATTTCCCTTATTGCCACTTTTATCTCGGATAAACTGAATTTATACTGTTCCAATTCTAACATAAGTAAACCTCCATTATTTTGCTTCGTGCAATGCCTGGGTATTCCTTTTGGGTCCGGGAGTACCTGTAACACTGAAAACACGGATGAGGCACTGAAGACACGGCTGTTTTATTTAATTTATCCGTGTATTCCGTGGATTTCCGTGTATCCCGTGTTACCCGTCCCCCCCATAACTTCGGAGCCTTTCCCTAACTCTCGAGTCTCGTGTCTCGAGTCTAGCTTTCCTTCCCGCAGCATTTCTTGTACTTCTTGCCGCTGCCGCAGGGGCAGGGATCATTTCTGCCTATTTTGTCTTCCCTTACAACCGGCTTTCTCACACCTTCTTCGTGGTTTGTAACTACAGGCTCTGCTACCTTTTCTCTCTTAGGCAGATTTGAAATATTAACGTTATAAATGAACCTTACAGTATCCTCTTTAATATTTTTTATAAGCTCCTCGAACATATCATAGCCTTCCATTTGATATGCCTGCACAGGGTCCTGCTGTCCATAAGCCCTGAGTGATATTCCTTCCCTGAGCTGATCCATAGCATCTATGTGGTCAATCCACTTAGTATCAACAGATCTAAGCAGGGCAACCCTTTCCAGCTCACGCATGATTTCAGCATCAACCTGAGCTTCCTTGTATTCATATATCTGAACGGCTTTGGAAGTCAAGGCCTCTTTAAGCTCATCCCTGTTGAACTTCAGCAGTTCCTCCACTCTGAAGGTATTCTTCGCAAGGAAAATGGAATGCAGATAATCCAAAAGCCCTTTGAGATCCCATTCCTCTGCAAATTCGCTGCCTACTGTATAAGCTGCAACAGCACTATCTATTATTTCGGCTATCATTTCCATGATATTCTCTCTGATGTTCTCACCAAGCAGTACCTGCCGTCTCTGGCTGTAAATGACCTCTCTCTGCTTATTCATTACATTGTCATATTGAAGCACATGCTTTCTTATGTCAAAGTTTCTTCCTTCAACCTTTTTCTGAGCGCCTTCTATAGATTTTGAAAGCAACGGATGTTCAATCGTCATGTCTTCTTCCATACCCAGAGTTTCAACAAGCTTCATAATTTTTTCAGAACCGAAAAGCCTCATCAAGTCATCTTCCAATGAAATATAGAATCTGCTGGAACCCGGGTCCCCCTGCCTTCCTGCACGGCCTCTGAGCTGATTGTCTATACGTCTGGATTCGTGACGCTCTGTACCTAGTATATGAAGTCCTCCCAGTTCCTTTACTCCTTCGCCCAGGACAATGTCAGTACCTCTGCCTGCCATATTGGTTGATATGGTAACCATTCCCTTTTGTCCTGCCTGAGCAACTATCTGAGCTTCTTTTTCGTGGTATTTGGCATTCAATACCTCATGAGGGATTCCTCTTCTTTTCAGCATGTCACTGAGCATTTCGGAGGTCTCAACGGATATTGTACCTACCAGCACAGGCTGCCCCTTGGCATGAAGCTTCACTATTTCTTCAACAGCTGCGTTGAATTTGCCCTTTTTATTTTTATATACGGCATCAGGATAATCTTCTCTTATCATAGGTTTATTCGTAGGTATCTCAACTACATCAAGATTATAAATTGCTATGAATTCACCTTCTTCAGTCTTTGCGGTACCTGTCATGCCGGCCAGTTTTTTGTACATTCTGAAATAGTTCTGGAAGGTTATTGTTGCCAGAGTCTGGGACTCTCTCTCTATCTTGACTCCTTCCTTTGCTTCAATAGCCTGATGCAAGCCATCGCTGTACCTTCTTCCGAACATAAGCCTGCCCGTGAATTCGTCAACTATTATTACCTCTCCGTCCTTTACCACATAGTCAATGTCCCGCCTCATAAGGTTTCTTGCCTTCAAAGCCTGGTTTATGTGGTGTTGTATCTCCATATTGTTCGCATCAGCCAGGTTGCCAATGTTAAAAAATCTTTCAGCCTTTGCCACGCCTTCCTCAGTGAGAACTATAGTATTTGCTTTTTCATCTATTGTAAAATCAGCTTCATTCTTTAATCCCCTTACAAAAGTGTCTGCAACAAAATAGAGCTGTGTGGATTTCTCCCCTACACCTGATATTATAAGAGGTGTTCTGGCTTCATCTATAAGAATACTGTCAACTTCATCCACTATAGCAAAATTTAAATCTCTCTGAACCATCTGATCCTTGTATATGACCATATTGTCTCTCAAATAGTCAAAGCCGAATTCATTATTTGTACCATATGTTATGTCGGCGCCATAGGCTTTCTGCCTGTCTTCCGCTTCAAGTCCGTGAACTACAAGCCCTACCGACATTCCAAGGAAATTATACAATTTCCCCATCCATTGACTTTGATAGGTTGCCAGATAATCGTTTACCGTAACCAGGTGGGTACCATTGCCGGAAAGAGCGTTCAGGTACAGCGGGAGTGTTGCAACCAGGGTCTTACCTTCACCTGTTTTCATTTCTGCAATTCTGCCCTGATGCAGTATAATTCCGCCTATTAGCTGAACGTCAAAATGCCGCATCCCAAGAACCCTTACAGAAGCCTCTCTTACCACTGCATAAGCTTCAACCAGAATATCATCCAGGGTTTCTCCCTTAGAGAGTCTTTCCTTGAATTCATTGGTCTTGTTCTGAAGCTGCTCATCGGTAAGCTTTTGCATATCAGGTTCCAATGCATTGATCTTTTCGACTATCTTCATAACCTTCTTTATTTCTCTATCATTTTGACTTCCAAATATCTTATCTAAAATCATATTTTAATCTCTCCTTATAATATTTTTGCTGCGTGCTGCGTGCCACGTGGCTCGTGCAAAGCTCGGGTATTCCTTCTGGGTCTGGTTACGCGTTTCGAGTTGCGCGTTACGCGTGGCTTAGAAAGGTCTTTGAAGCCTGTACTGGCGAGCAGTTTTCGCCAGCGCCTTCCTCATATCTATTATCTATTACTATAAGGTAGCTAAAATACTGCATTCTTCCATATGTTGTTTTTTTGAATTACATTATTGAAATAATATATTATTATAGTTAGAGGCAATATATAGACTTGAATATGATTCAAGCTAAAATTCTGTACATTGGTATACAGAAACTCCCTAAAGTCCTCATTGTCCTGCACAGAGCTCCGAATACCCGGCTGATTCATTGAAACCCTTGCATCCTGTATTAACAACCTATTCGATGCAAGTATATCGACAAATGCTTTCTTTCCGACTTTTATAAAGGTATCATTATCAATTCTGTCAGATGAACCTGAAAGCACTGTAAAAACCATGAAAATAAAAGCTGCATATTTTTTTATATTATTATAGCTGTTGTGTGACATTCAGACTCACCTACCTTTTCATTATTGGATGTAGCTGCGAAGCGCGTTACGCAGTTAGGAATACCCTTCGAAGCCCTGCTTTAGTCCTCGAGTCTCGCATCTCGTATCTCGAGTCTAAAATGCATACACAATATTTTAACATAATTTTTTGCTTTAGTCTGCAAAAAGATAAAAAACAAATGCAGTACATGATTTACTTCATATACTGCACAGTTTTTTCTTTTTTTAATTTTTTTATAGCAGCCTTTTTTATCATTATTTCCTGAATATATATGAAAACTCCCAAGGCCATGATTACATCGCCAATGCTGAAGATCTTTGGTCTTGGATAAGGCTTTCCCAGAACAAAAATATCTCCAAGATATTTAAATACTGTATGATCATTAATCAATGTGTGGGTAATAATCTTTCCATCCCTTATATTCATCATATTATCAATCAACCCGATGTTTACCATTAATTCTCCCGATACCGGCATCTGCCCGCCATTTGCCATTATTACAAAAAAGTTCAGGAATATCCCTACAAATATTATCTTGAAGGCTAATATACTGCGGTTAAAGTATATTCCTATAAACAGGAGCAGATATGATAAGAAATGGACAAATATTATGTTTTCAGTAAAAAAGCTGACTCCCTTTGAAGCCAAGTACACAGCAGCAAATTCTACAAAGAATCCGGAAACAAAAAAATACCACTTTTCCAAGTTGGCATCTTTTATGTTTGAGAAGCTTCCTCCTCTCAGCTTTCCAACTACAATCGAGGTGCCTACGCTCTCAACCAGCAATCCTCTTCAACTCCTTATTTTCTTTTATCATTTTTACAAATGCATCAGCAAGCCTCGAATCAAACTGATTGTCTTTTCCATTTTCAATTATCTCAAGGGCTTCCTTAACTGTCATTGCGTTTCTGTATGGGCGCTCGGAGGTAAGAGCATCAAATACGTCAGCAAGGCTGAGTATCTGGGATTCAAGCATTATGTCTCCATGCTTCCTGCCTTCAGGATAGCCTGTCCCATCATATCTCTCATGGTGGCTGAGTATAATCCCGGAAACATCCTTTAAAAAATCTATATCCTTTATGATTTTAACCCCAATCGCGGGGTGCTGCTTAATCTTGTCGAACTCTTCATCTGTAAGCCTTCCAGGCTTATTAAGGATGCTTTCATCTATGCCTATCTTGCCTATATCATGAAGTATAGCTGCTATTCTGAGATTTTCAACTCTTTTCGGTGACAATCCCAGCCTTTCAGCCAAACTGCATGCGTATTCTCCCACTCTTTGTGAATGTCCGTTTGTATAGGAATCCTTTGCCTCAATTGCCTGGGAGAGTGATTTTACTGTATCCACATATATTCTTCTCATATCAATATACAATTTGAAGGCATATCTTGCAAAAAGTAACGGACCAAAGAAAAGCAAAACTCCAATTATTCTATAGTTTATATAGGCAATTGCCATGATTATTCCCAATGGAGCCATTGCAAAGTAGTCTTTCACTACCCATAATATATTTTTAAGACAATTACTTAGGAATTCTTCACCGGTGATAAGATGCATAAGAATTGACATTATAATTGCGTTTACTACTATACAAGTAAAAATGCTTGCTATAATAGGCAGCATAATATTGTTTGGATTTATATCTCCCGGTATTCCTCCTAATACTTCATAGACAAAGCCTGCTAATCCTGTTGACAACATAATATTAGCACCATTAAACAGTGTCTTGTAAACGGGATAATTAAGTATATGATACCGCTTATCTCCTATTTTTACTGTTCTCAACATAACACCTATGCATGATATCCAAGCTGCTTCAGACATACCAAATATTAGTATCGATGACAATGAGATAGTAAATCCTACAGATAATGCTCTTTCTCCTGGCGTTGCAATAATCAATGATTCAGCAACAATTGAAAGAGCAAAAAATATAGTAATACCTACTATATCAATATCATTAGCATTACCTATTGTATAAACAAAAAACACCAACCCTAAGAAAATGATTAAAGCTACGTATCCTTTGAGTTTATTTGACATATATTCACCTCATTATTATGGCCGACATATCTTAAAACACTCCTATAACCAAGTCTGAAAAGCTCCCCCAGCTAATACTAATGTAAGTATAGTCATGAGTATGCCTATTATCTTTTTCACTGTTTGCCCCTCCCTCTTTTTCAAGGCTCTGCCCCACCGCTAGTAAAGGCAGGCAAACTCTCCGCTAAATAATATGTCGGCCATATTTTACCATTTGTTTATGCTACTGCGTTTATTTTTCTATTTACTGCTGCAAGTACTGCTTTAACTGCAGATTCATTTTCATCGAGACTTATTATGCAACTTCCTGAAAGGGACTCTTCAACATTATCCTGAGAAAAGCCCACTATAGATACATAAACCTCCTTGTCTGAAACTTTAATGCTTTCCAAGGCCTCCAAATACAATATACCGCTAACACCTATATAACCTTCAAGAGCTGCCAGCGTCGCTTCTGCAACTGCTTTGGCTCTGTTGGACTTGGCTTTGACTTTTGTGCTCTTTCCTTCATATACCTTGTCTTCATAGGAAAGTGCTACTGTCGCTTCTATCATATTATCAACATTCTTCACAGCTATGCTCTCAATTTTTGCCCTGGCTTCTTTAAATTCTGTTTCATTTATCTGAGCAATGCTTACTTTCTTATAATCCACAGCAATGTCGAATTTGGCACTTATTGCAGATTGAATATCCCTGACCATCTGCTTGACATTTCTCCCTATAGAAGCCAGCACGTGTATTTCCTCTATACTTCCTTTTTCATCACATACAACATTGCAGTTGATTATGTCGGGAAGCATGCATATAAGGGATTTCACATCATTCTGTAAACAAATCTTTGTATTGTTCAAAGGGAACTCCTCCTAAAGTGAAATGCTATTACTATTTCTCGTAAAACATATGAATCCCTCTATGGATTATATAAACTACTAAAAAAGCACTATGTATCAAATATCAAGTGCTATCTATATATCTATTGCTACCAAATAAATACCCTATTTCGGGTTAAGCCCGCAGTTTTCCTATGCTTTGTATATATACAGCAGTATTCGCCTATTGACAAAAAACAGCCGATTTTCATCGGCTGTTTTACTAGAACTCCGGTTCAATCAAGCCGTAGTTTCCATCCTTTCTTTTATATACTACATTCACTTCTTCTGTCTCCGCATTTGAGAACACAAAGAAATTGTGTCCCAAAAGCTCCATTTGCAGTACTGCTTCCTCGGTGGGCATAGGCTTCATGGCAAATTTCTTTGTCCTTACTATCTTTACCTCCTCATCCTCATACTCATCTGCAGGAGCAGCCCAATTTTCGAACTTAATATTACCGTCTTTTATTCTTCTTTCAAGCTTGGTTTTCTGGCGTCTCATCTGCCTTTCCAACTTTTCTACTACGTTATCTATGGAAGTATACATATCACCGGTAGCTTCTTCTCCTCTTAAGATAACACCATTAAAAGGAATTGTGACCTCAATGATGTGCCTGTTCTTTTCAACGCTTAAAGTTGCATGAGCCTCAGTATCAGGTCCGAAATATCTTTCAAATTTTGATAGCCTCTTATACACCCTGTCCCTGATAGCATCGGTAATATCAAAGTTTTTTCCGCTGACTATAGTACGCATAAACACATCTCCTTTCGCAACTATTATGCTACCGTTTATACATATTTTATTCTACATTTGAGAAAATAATCCTCCTGATTTTTTGTAATTTTCTTATAATTTTTAGATAATATTTAGTAGCTTAAGACGGCATATTTACAATATTTTTTGGGATTTGCTGTAAATATAGATATGCACAATAGAGCAACATTATGTAAAGCGAACATGAGCGTAAAATGGAAGTAACCATGCGGGTGTCCCCTGCATTTCATAGTTAGTCACATTATCCACATGGTTATCCACACCTTTTTTATGTTTATTGTGGATAATGTGAATAAGTCTGTTGATAACTTGAATCTATTGACTTCTTATTGTTGAAAAAATGTGTATTGATTTGGGATAGAAATTTGTCGAGCGAACACTGTGTAAATTCTTTTTTGGAATTTTTGCGTCGATTTTTAGATTTACCTTCCAGTTAAAATGACAACTATTGTCAGATAATGAAATCTTAGTTATTCACAGTTTTATGCAAATTATCCCATAATGTGAAAATATTGTGGATAAGTAACGGCTCCAGTAATGCAGAAAAACTATATTTATTAGCCGGATGTGACAGCTTAGCGTGAATAAACGATAGATTTTCATTTGTCAGTAGTTTATTTTCGATTTAGAAACGGGTATAAAAAAACCGCCGTAAAGGCGGTTTAAATTATTGTCTTTTTGCGTCAAAACACTCTTTGCAATATACTGG
>CAZUGK010000006.1:33762-41130 GCA_964619815.1 uncultured Clostridiaceae bacterium
AAGGCGGTTTAAATTATTGTCTTTTTGCGTCAAAACACTCTTTGCAATATACTGGTCTTGCATTTGTAGGTTTGAATGGAACCTGAGTTTCCTTACCGCAATCTGCACAAACTGTATCATACATAACAACTTCTCTTCTCTGTCCATTTCTTCCGCTTGCGTTCTTTCTAGTTGTTCTGCAGTCTTTGCATCTAGCTGGCTCGTTCTGGAACCCCTTTTCTGCGTAGAACTCCTGTTCACCTGCTGTGAATGTGAATTCATTTCCACAGTCTTTGCACACTAACGTTTTGTCTTCGAACATGTAAAAATCCCTCTCTTTTCTCTCCAGGTTGGTGTTGGGTAAGAACTTTCCGGGATCATTACTGACATGAAAAACGTTCTTGCACCGCCCACTCATACCTTTAAATATTATAGTATTCTCTAGCTGACCTGGTCTTTGACCCCACACTCGCCGTCAGGATGTTTCGCTACTAGGAATCAACCCCTCACTACTGCACCTCTCAATAAAAATTTTACTGGACGGACTTATTCCTAAGCCGCACCATGCTCACAGGAGCTTCTCCTGCTTACGTGGATCGTTTTGCCTGCGACTGGCATCGACTTTCAACCACAGACCTAGATAATACACTACAGGATATATTATATAATTTAATTTTTATTTGCACAAGTACTTTTAAAAATTAGTAGGAAAATTAATCAACTAAAATAACATCATTTCTTCTTATCGATATATATGCCATCATTGTTTATAACTGGATTTTCATATGCTTTTATAGATCTTTTCCCCACACTCAGCTGCTTCATCTCTTTTTTCAATTCGTTCAGCATTGAAGTAAGCTTATCCTTGTTGGATTCCTCAATAACCATTATTTTTTTTGCAAGCGACATTATTTCTTCTACCTTAAGCTTCAGGCTTCTCAGTATGGGATATTTTGTAATATCCAATTCCTCCAAACTGTTGATATTAAGTTGTTTTTTCAACAAGTCAAACTTTGCAGAAAAAGTCCTGTCTATTTCGTCTATTCTGTCTATTACATCCTGCTTACGGTTAACAAGTTCCTCTATGGTATTAGCACTATTCTCCTCAATATCCTTTTTTTGCTCTAAAGTTATTTCCATTATGTTATCAAACAGCTGCCTTTTCTTATCGATCAGGCTGAGGAGCTCTGATATTATGCTATTAACAGTATCCATAAATACCTCCAAAAAAATTTCGCTCATGAATGTCAAGATTTACCTGCATCATGAGCTAATTCAACTACTTATTTACTACTTGCTGCTGCTTTGCAAGCTTCATTGCCTGCGCCCAAGTGTCCCGAAGTTCTTCAGCATAACCTATTATTTCTTCCACAATAGCTTTATCCTTCTTTATATTTGCTTCTATAAGCATTCTATGCATATAGTCATATATTGCAAAGAGCCCATTAGAAACCTCATATTGAGAATCTAAGGTACAAATAAACTCATCTATTATTCTCTGAGACTTTATAAGGTTATTATTTGCTTTTTCTACGTTATTTTCTTCTATTCCTTGATGTGCAAGCTTCAGGAACCTAACAAGGCCATTGTACAGCATCAATGTAAGTTCCTGTGGAGTAGATGTATTAATAGTGCTTTGTTGATACTGTTGATACGGATTTCTATTTGTTGCAATTGTATTTTTTACATTGTTCTCATCTTGATTATTCCCATTATTAGCTGCAATTGTTTTTGTACCTCTTGGTTGTTGATACATACCATTCACTAAAGCCATTTTATATCCTCCATCTCAACATATACTATTACTGACTTCCCCCAAACTGCTGTGATAACCATGCCGACTGGCTGTTCATCTGGCTCAACGCCTTTTCCATAGCCGCAAATTGAGCATAGTACCGATTTTCCTTTTCTGTCAGTCTGACTAATAGAGTTGCTATTGTATCATCTTTGTCACTAATCTGACTAGCCAGGGTATTCTGGTAATCTGATGCATCTCCTGTTATACCGGCACGTTCAAGCAGCAATCCTTTTTTATTATCGCTATTTCTGCTAGTTCTTATATAATCCTGTAAAATATCATTAATTCTATTTGCAATACCGTTCTCTTCATTTCTTGTTGCCCTGGATGTTGCATCCAAGTCAGGAGAGTACTTGATTGTAGACTCCTTTGTAAATATTTCGGTTACCAGGTCAGGATTATTTGTTATAGCCTCTTTGAGCTTTGTTTCATTTACAACCAGCTTGCCTTTCTGCTCCCAAGTCCCCGTGGTGATGCCGATAGAGTACAGTGAACCTGCTACACCTTTAATTTCCTCGAAAAGAGAGCTTCGCATTTCGCTTAAAAGGCTCCTGAGCAAACTATCATTATTAAGCATGCCTGACCTTGCTTTTTCTTCCCATTTCTCAATTTCCTTATCGCTCAATGTGTCCTTCTGCTCATCAGTTAAAGGTAAATAATCCCTGTTACGCTTTTCTGACAGCTCTCCATTAATCAAGTCCACAACTTCATTATACTTGGCTACAAACCCCTTTATCAGATCTACAGTCTTGGTTGCATCTCCGGCAACCTTTAGTTCTACTGCTGCAGCAGAAGTTGCCTTCAAGCTAAAGGAAATCCCATTTACAACAAAATCGTTAGAAGCACGTGTAATAGTTTGAACACCTGTACCATCATCAAAATCAATGCTGGCATCTTCTCCTGTATCACTCAGCCCGTCTAAGCCAAGAGCATACATAAGCTTGCCTGTGCTTGCCTCATCTTTTATATCTACTTTTGCCACTTTTCCAAACTCTTTTGATTCAACTATGAATTTATCATTCAATTGATCGTAAGTCATCTTTACATTAGCATCCGAATCGGCGTTGACTGCCGATACTATCTCACTCAGGGTTTGTGTCGACTTAAATTCAAACAGCTTTCCATTTATCGTAAATCTGACATCAACCACATCATTATCAGGATCAGCATCAATATTTTCAGCTGCCGGAGTAAAACCCCTGCCTAGCCTGTTAGCAAGATCTGTAAGCTTAAGGTTCATATCAAGTTTATTAGATATATTGACATTCTTGAGCCCCAGAGCAGCCAGGCCTCCATTTTCTACTCTGTCTGTCTTTATCGTGTCACTAGACGAAATTTCTTCAAAACGAAGGGTCCCTGCTCCATCCAAGCTGACCATTACTTTATTTGCTCCAAATGCAGTATCCAGTTTGGATTGGATTTCCTTCAACAGTTCCCCTGAAGTGGTATAGTTCTTCTCTGTCAGTGTTATTTGCTGATGGTTGGTACCGCCTATAGTTATATCAATAGTCTTATTGGTTCCATCAACAGTGATATTTCCACCCGATACATTAACACCTATAATATTGCCGGATGCAACAGCCGGAGCCTCAATAGCTTTTAAAGCAACAATATTATTCTGATTCAATACACGAATATTGCCGTTCAATCCAGGAACTGCATCTATCTTTTCCTGGATGTTCTTAGCCAGAGTGTCTGCATTATAAGTTCCAGGATCTACAGCAATTGTAACAGGTGCTCCATTATTATATGATATTGTGAATTTGTTATTCTGATTGTTTACTACAAAGCTGGAAGCTATCGTCTTGCCAAGTAACTCTGTCGAACCTGTGTTGTACGCAGCTGATATCGATAAAGTATTGGTGCTGCTGGTTGTAAAGGTCAGCTGATCACCACCGTCTGCATCCTTTCCAACTGTGATTTTACCTAAACCGAATGCATCATTTAATTTACTCTGCAAATTTGTAATTATTGCATCTATTCCAACTTTACCATCGTCAATAGTAATTTCCTTGCTTGTCCCGTTAAAGTTCACGACAATTTTGTTATTGTCATTCGCAGCACTGATATTATTAATTGCTATAGGTATTATATCTCCGACAATACCTCCGGTAATCGCCCCTGAAGAGCTGACTTTAGCAGTTTCTGCTACTTTAATATTACTTATAGTATATGTACCCGGAGTTGTGCCTGACCCGGCTGTAGCAGTGAAAGCACTGTATGTATCAGCTCCTCCATAAGTAACCTTGTAAGCAGATAAGGAAGCTACTGATCTTAAATTAGTAGCAGGCTTAAGGACATCAAAGTATTCATCCCTTAAGCTTCTCAGTTTATTGGTTATGGACCTGTAATCATCCCTTCTCCATTCAAGAAGCTGCTTTTCCTGCTTTACCTTGTCTACTCTCATGTTTTCTACTTTCATAAGCTGTTTTATAATACTATCGGTATCAAGGCCAGAGGCCATACCGGAAAACCTGAGTCTGGTATTTAACATGCTAGATATATTACTTGCCATATGTATTATCTCCTCTCATCAACGAGGATTCCTGCCATTTCCCACATTTTTGCCACCATATCCAGTATCTTTTCTGGAGGAATCTCCCTTATGATAGTTCCAGTCTCCTGGTCAATAACTTTTATCATAATTTCCTTAGTCTGATCATGAATGGAAAACTCGAAAGAGCGCATTCCGCCGCTTAGTGCTTTGTTTGCCCTTTCAATAACCTCTATCCATGCTTTTTCATCCATTGTCATTTCATAGCTCGGTTTATGAGCCAGTTCTGTAGAACTCTGCCTTACAACCACCGACCTCTCGCTTCTTGATACTTTTACCGGTGGCACCTGATCTCTTCCCGAGCCTGGAAAAGAGTTCACAAGTGCGCCGCTTGCATTTGCATCGATTTTCATAATATTCCCTCCTTGGAAATTTTACAAATCCTTTTGTATATAATATATCGATATTTTTCTAGTATTTCTTTAGCACTTATTCCATTATAAAACAAAAAGTATCTGCTGGGACAATATTATAATTCCAATAATTCAGCCAAATATCAGCTGCTTTTCGGAGAAAGCAAATGAATCTTGGATTTAACATTTAAATACTGCTCTTGACTATTTAGAAATATTGCATAGGCAGACTGGAAATGATCACATATTTGCTTGTTGAAAATTGCTGCCTCTTCTCTGCTTTCAGCAATTAATTCTACAAATTTGAATGGCTTGGCTAGTAAGGCAAATAAAATATTGTATTCACCGAATTCAAAAGTATCGTATTTAAACAATGCATAATAATTATTAAACATGGCTTCTAACCTGAATATATCAAAAGATGATGCAATATCATCATATGACCGGGTCGTTGTGACATTATTAAACCCTGATACTTTTACAGCATCTGCGGCATTCCAATACTTGATTCCATCAAATGTACTAGCAAGCAATGCATCTTCAAATCTAATATTCAAGCAATCTGCAACCAATGTCATAGTATCTTTTGAGCAATTGTGAAGGTCTTCAAGTCTTATAACAAACGTACGATTGGCGCATTCCAGCAATACAGGAAATTGGCAAAGCATATTATGCATTATACTACCAAGTAAATCAATTACATACTCCTTTTTCACCGTCTTTATTGCATACCTGACCAAAGATAAAAACCCCTTAGCAGGCATTCTTGTAGTGTAGATAAATTTAATGCCATAAAAATCATTAATGAGCTTTCTTGCTATTTTTTCAGAGTACTCATGGGTTTGCAATACAATAACAGGAATTTCATCTATGCAGCTAAAAGTGTTGCCTATTGCTTCATGGTACGCAACGTGGATAACCTGAAGCAAGTATTTTGACGTTAGATTTTTTTCCCCAGATATATATTTATACAGCAAATCAAAAAAAACCGGACCGTTAATCGAAAGATGCTCATCCATATTTTCTCCCATTGCAGTAAATCCTAGAGCACTTCCAATGGATTCGGTAGTCATCTTGGGGATAATTTCTATAGTTGAATCCAGAACTAACGGAAAACACTTTTTAAATATACAAATCAAAGCTTCCTTTGATATTTCATTCAATTGCATAATAGCTTCTGAAAAGATGTAAAAGCTAGTCAGATATGCGGTAGGCAGCATTATTACCTTGCTATGTCCGTCAAACAAGCTATGGAAGAAAATCGAACCACTCCTTCCATAATAATATATATTAACAATTTTATTAAGAGCCTTAATCTGATCTATTTTACTAAATTCTATTCCGGACATCCTTTCCTTAACAGATGCAATCATATCTTCCGCAGCCTGTTTCTGATCATCATTTCCAGCATAGCGCAAGGCACGCAGATAGGCGTCGTTTGCCTGCAGCAGGCTTTCCTTCAGCTCGTAAACATATCCTAGATTATAGAGTAAATCAAAATCACAGGGTGATTCAAAGAGGCCATCTATTAAGTCCTTCTCTGCATCCTCAAAGTTTCTTTCCTCAATATGTATCATCGAACTTAGGCTATATATATCAGTGTCTTTATGGTTAAATTGCTTCCATTCACTAATATGCTTTTTCGCTTCATCAGTATTTCCATTGCTAATCAGGTTGGCTATTGTTGAAGTTAACTGATTGTGAAGTGCTTCATACTCATTTGAATCTGTATACATTTTCATAATCTCCTCTTAAGTTAAAAGAAACTTTTCTTCATATAGCTTAATATCATTCTGATTGTCTGCTTCAAGCCACAAGCCTGAATATGGTATTCCATAAACTCTGACATTTCTTTCGATCAGATTGGACAACAATCGTGTCATGTCCATTTTGTTTCTTGTTTGTTCTTCAAGACTATATATATATTCTTTTACTGTATTAAAGCCCTTTGATGTAAATCTCAGAAGGCCCATGTATTGACCGCATATTTCATTGATGTCAGTTGTTTTATTACCTATCTCTGTAACTACTCCAGCCTCACTGATCTTAAAGGTTTCTGCATCTGATAAGGGGTCTTCAAACCGCATTTTCCATAAATCCAGCCAATTAGTGTTATATGTTATTGCAATATCGTGTTCACAGTTCACCAAAAGCTCTGCGGCTTCCTTTTGATATACAATGTCTGAATAACTGACAATGCATGGCTCGTCCGTAAAAAACTCTGCGGCACACATAAGGCTCATTATCATATTTGTATGTTCCCAGTTCATATTATCAAAATAGGTTACTCCCTCTACATTAATTTTTTCTTTTGAATAACCCCTGACTATCGCTATATCTTTAATCCCCGCGGCCCGTAGTGCTTCAATCTGGTAACTGAGCAATATCCTTCCGTTTAGCTCTGCTAAACATTTTGGCTTTTCTTTTGTTGCATCACCCATCCGGCTGCCACGTCCTGCAGCTAATATAACAGTTCTAATGACAATCCTCTCCTTTTTAGAATTTTAAGCTGGAAATATCAATGTTGTGCTTTTTGTACTACTTTTATTACCGTTTCTAGCATATATTGATTACTATCCATTCATTACAGTTTTGGCAACCCAGATTCTTGTTGTATATGGAATCTGAATCTCCTCTTTTCCTAAACTTCTTAAATATATCTCGATTTGATCTACAATCTTTGC
>CAZUGK010000006.1:41140-50362 GCA_964619815.1 uncultured Clostridiaceae bacterium
TCTTTCTAAAGTCGCATGTGAGCGCCAAGCTTCAACGCAATCATTTATTGATTGTTTATGAATTACTGTACCTTCAATTCTTTTCAAATTTTTGAATAACCCGCTTGCATTAATTATCTCAGTAGGGTCTTCACGTCTTGTTCCATATGAATAATCCGCAATATTACTTTTAATTATATCTTCAATTGATTTTTGTATCATATCATTCAGATCTCTGTGATTCCACATACATGCAAAATAGCCGTTTGGCTTTAGTATTCTGTACGTTTCTTCAAGTGCCTGCTGCCTATTACATACATTAAAAGATGAACCAAATGTAACCAAATCAAACGAATGTTCTTCCTGCCCTGTATGCTCACCTACTCCATCAAACCACTGAACATTTTTATATGAAGAAGTACGTTTAATCCCATTAGTTCGCATTTTGTCATTAGGCTCTACCGCATGAACAGTATATCCTTTATCTGCAAGAATAAGTGTAAGATGTGCGACCCCGGCCCCAACATCACATACTCTTGCTCCATCATACATATTCGAATACTCTAGCATTTCTTCAATAGCAGAAATTGCATAATCAGGTCTTTTCAAATATGCATCTGCTAAGTTTGAATAATCCCATTCTGTTTTCATACTGTTATTACCTCACTATCTATAAATTTTTTTATATTTTCTATATCTATTGTGTTAAATGGCTCTTCCCTTTCCGGATGATACATCATACCATATATCTTATACCTCCTGTGCCTGATCTCCTCAACAACTCCATCTTCAGACTGAGAGACTACTTCTATTTCGGTTGGTACTTTAAGTGCCCCCCAAGAATGGTAGCTGTTAACATTCCTATGATTGTCTGAATTATATATCTCATGCCGCACACCAATATGCCTATCAACTTTCTCGAGTATACCGCAAAAATAGTCTATGATGAACTGCATACCACGGCAAACACCTACAAGGGGAATTTCAGATAAAATCGCATAGTCCATTAAGTATCTCTCCAGCATATCTCGCTCCGGTGCATTTCCATTATAGTTCACAAGGCTGTTTCCGCCTGTTAATATTATTCCATCAAGCTTTACTCTTGCAAGCAACTGTTTACATGCCTCAACGTTGTTTGGTAAAACAATAGGGATAAACCCACAAGTCAATAAAAATTCTATCCACTTCTGGTCAAGTGCATCACGTCTTTCCCCATAACTTTCAATAATATCAACTCTTTGAGTTACACCTATTAATTTCATCTCAGTACTCTCACCGTCCTTTCTGCACAGTTTAACTCAATTCTCTTCGCTTTCAACAAATGGTGATATAGCTTTTCACCTGCTCCAATTATAGCTGGAATTTGCAGTTCACCTGCTCTTATCGCCATATGTGAATTTACTCCTCCATACATAGTGATAAAACCTGAAATTTCTTTTGAGAAAATCCAGTCATACCCAGGATCCGCACTTTCTATTAACAGTATTTTTCCTGATAAATTATCAGAATTAATATTGCTGATATCGCCTTGTATGTTTTTTAATGTTATAAAGTTTGGCTGACAGTCTAGCTGAAAGAAGGAGTAAACTTCATCGGCATTAACAATTAAGGGTGGCAAATTCAAATATTGTGTATTTATATATTTTGCTTTTCCTCTTTCTATTTCACGAGTTAATTTATCCTTGACATCCCCTGCCGAGCTATAACATTCATGAATCAGCATGATATCTGCAAATGCAGCGTCTTCAACTGAAAAGCCATTTTCTAATGCTAATTCCTCAAACAAAGATAATGCTGCTGATAAGCTTTTTGTGAAAATGAACTTTGAGTACTCTCTGCCTTCTATTGCCATTTTTATAAAGTCAAATAACTGCAAAACATCGCACACAAAGCCACAAGTCTCTAATAGCTCTTTTATTTTGTTAAGCTGAGAAAGTGAAAGGGAAAATATGTTCTTCTCTGTTTTAATTTGCTTGCTGTTTGATTTCGAGAAATCAAAGTATTTTTCCGGAGCCTGGTCATAGCGTTTTGACAATATATCATATGTACCGGGACGTAAGTGCCCATACTTTTCTAAAAACTCTTTCTGACTCAAGCTTTCAAAATCAACAGACATTTTTGAACTGACAGTATCTAACCCACCGATAAAGTCCTGGTAGTCATTATTTGCTAATACTCCGACACTAACCATGGACTTCAGTATTGAAACCGCAACAAACCCTCCTCGTGCAAGTCCGGCAAAGGGTAAAGTCCCATACCTTTTGCAATCTTCCAGTAACCAGTATATCCTGGAAGCCGTATCCAAATCGCTGTTTAGGATTGTTTCTCTTCGTTCCTCCAATTCACGAATCTTTGCAATGTCCCTGATCAGCAATCCGTCATCCAATGCTATTATCTTATTTGTTATCCTTTTTAATCCTTCTTTTATCTCATATATTTCATTTTCTGAGAAACCATAATTTTCCAATATCTGCAGGCGTTTCTCCAAATTAAAGGTATTACAGGAATACACAATTTCAAATTCAACTTTATCATGCAATTCCGGGTTCTCCGCCAGGCGTTCAAGATAATAGTTGATTAATTTCTCAGACAAGCAGTTATCTAATTCCTTGGGTAAAAAAGAATTGAAGCTTACTCTGACATCAATAAATGGAATTCCCGCAAAGTCAATTAACAAAGGAAAACTGCGAAGATTTTTATATCCGTAATTATCTCTTTGATATGCCCAAATACTGTCACATATCAACTCTTTGTATATAGATAGAGCAAGAGGCTTAGGACGAATTCCAATGATTTCTGCAGGGTTCCAATCAGGCATAACGCCATAAATTGCGCGGCTCCCGTAAATGTATGGTTTGTTTCCCTGTTCCAAATTAATTTTGTTATATATCTTCTCAATTATTTTTGTCTGAGTTTCAATATCAGCTACAGTAACAGGCATACATAGTCGGCGAACTTGAAATAAATATAACTCCCCATTCCGGTCGAATGCAAACTCTATATCAAGTAAGTTAGTGTTGAAAATAATTTCCAGCTCTTTCACAAGCTCAACAACTCTATTAAGAGGTGCTACAGGTTGAATAGGTGAATTCCTGAAGTGATATAAAGTCTTAAGCTTATCAGTCTCCCCGCTCGTGACAGAGGATGTACTTCCGCTCTCATCATAATTGATTACTATATAATTTCCCCCGGTATTTGGGTCAACAGAAAATGCCACCCCGCATAATAATATATCCGTAAGCATTGGTTGAATCAGCACATAATCACCCGGAGTAACCGACTCATAAGAATTAATAACTGTATTGACCGCTTCAATTATTTCATTCTCTCCTAATACGTCAGCAACAGATGTAAACTTACCTGCAAGGCTTTCAGTGGTACTATCCTCTGTCTTTGCAGAACTGCGCACAATTACTGGGAACTCAAAAAAGCCTTCTCTAGAAATATTTAGTAGAATCTCTGCTCTGTTTGATTGCCATTCGAATACAGTAAATAGTTTTATGGGTAAGATTTTAGCAGATTGTATTATCGGAATGAGGCTTAATAATGTTTCAGCTTTTGTTTTAAATTCAATCATAATCTTCACCTATTAATTACTCTTTATTGTAAAATTTCTTAAATATTGCTTTGGCAATTTGCTCTGGAGTTTGTCCACCATCGTTGTAAATTATCATATCCGGGTTCCTGGGAATGTCTAAATCAATATCCATTCCAACCACATGTGAAGTCCTACCGCTTATGACATCACTGTATATACCTTTTTGATCCCTGGAAATAAGCGTCTCCATTGACGGATTTATAAATATTTCGTAGTAATTCTTTATATTATCCCTACACCACTGCCTTACATCGGAGAACATTGATATTGTTGCAAGTACAACATCAATTCCTTGAGATGTCAGCAGCTTTGCAAGTCTTATATTACGGTTTGCCGATTTTCTACGCTCTTCAACACTATAGCCAAGATCATTCATGAAAACTTCTCTTAATATATCCCCATCTAAAAAGACCACATTTGGTTTTTCTGCTTTGAGCAGCTTTACGAGTTGTTTTGAAATAACTGTTTTACCCGCTCCTGCCATACCTGTTATAAAGTACAGAGCACCATCATTCATAAGACACTTCTCCTTGTCATATTGCAACTAAAATTCTTTACTGCTTCGACATAACTTTCTCGCAGTTTACATTTTCCTTGCAATCACTTCCATAGAACCCCTATAATGCTCTGAAGCCCTATAATCTATTACATTTAAGTTGAATTTCTCTAATAGCTTCTTCAACGACTCAAAGGAAAAGTAATTCAGATGCTCGCAAACACGCCACATCGGATCCCTGTCTTTCATTATGTATGAAAATGCGCTTTCAAAATTCGGTGTGGAAATCCATAATATGCCGTCTTCAGCTAAAAGACTTTGTGCTTTTTTTATCGCACCGACAGGATCTGTCAAATGCTCTAATACATCTCCCAAACATATAGCATCATATTTATCTGAGGTATCATATTTCAAAAAGTCAATAATATGTACTTTGATACCCAACATCTTTTGTATCTTTTTTGCATAGTCTGTTCTTAATTCTATTCCTGTAACATCAAATTGATATTCCTTTTCCATTGCAGTCATCTCACCCGACCCCAAACCCACTTCCAGCAGCCTTTTGCCCTTGCTGAACAGTTTAATGCTGTGAACTATGTTGTTTACCACATGAAGTGCTCCTATATTAGCATCCAAGTAGTATGGGGGCGTATATTCCGTCAAAGCTGCGAATAAGTCTGCAGGGTAATTTTGGGCAAATAAATGATTACAGTCACTGCAATACATCCAAAGCCTGACAGGACTGAACCCAGGTATAAAATCCAAACTCGTTACTGTATTATAACTGTATTTTGGTACTCCCTTTTTCCCGCATATCGGGCAATTGTTTACTTGGACCTCTTCAACCTCTCTATATCTGTAATTATAATGAATATGATCACTTTTAGTAATTAGCTGCACAAGCTTGGGATTAAACATAAATGCATTCTTATGGCATCTATATGCTTCCATAGGCCTGTTCAGTCTATTGCAGATCTCCCCCAGGCGGAAATACGCAAAAGGCTTGTATACGTTATCCGATAACAATAGCCTATAGCATTTATAGGCTTCTTCGTCATTACCTTCTCCTATATAGTTTTCGGCTTTATCTACCAGGACACTGGTTTTCATTTCATCGGCAGGCAATGATTCCTTTTCTTTACCAATCAATTCTATTTCGGTTTCGCTGATAGCTTGAGCTATTTCATCCAAAGCTTCTCTGGAATCAGCACTCTCATATGCATCATTCAAATAGTCCAGTGCTTTTTTCATATTTCCTTTCAAATTATATAAATAACCCAAGTTAAATAAAATATCTGAATTCGCTCCATATTGTTCTATTGCATTTATCAATATATCTTCTGCCTCATCCAGCCGGCTATCCATAATAGCTATTACAGCCTTAAAAGATTGAACTTCTATATCCGGGACGTTAGTGGCATCATATTTTTCAATCAGCTCTTTTGCCCTGCTAAGATCCTCATTTTGTATTGCTTCACGTATACTATTCTTTATTTCATTTGTATCATTAACGTTGTTCATATTACCCTCCATTAATTCAGATATTGAATAATAAACCATAATAATTCATATTAATCCTTTTGTGCCCAGATTGAAAGTAAGAACTTCTCTTTCATTGTACTTTTAATACTGCTCATTTTAAGGTAATTTCCTGTCATCTCATATAAATCATATATTCTTTCATATATTGCAAAATCATCCCTCATGCTCAAAACTTGATTGAGGCATTCGAGTGCTTTGTCTAACTTGTTTTGCCTTATATACGCCTCACCTAATAACATATTAGCCTCAAAACGGTTTGGATATTTATCGATAATCATCGTCAGTAGTTCTAAAGCTGTATCAGTATAGCCACCAGTAAGTAAAATTGATGCTAACTTTTCTTGTGTATCTGCTGAACATTGTAGAAGGAATGTTGTAATGTATTCAAACTGTTCAAACTCATTACTATTTAGCAAGTATTCTCCCATATTAATCAGGGATTTTTCCGTTTCCGGTGTCAGATAAGGCTTTTCATCTCTCTCGTTTAATAATACCGCCCTGATAAATTTCCACTCTTTCTTGCTAAAATTAAGACTATCCTTGACCTTATCCATAAGCGGCTCATTTTTACTGATCAAACACATTACTAGGGCATCCAGACTATTAGACTGTGATATAACCTCAACCTTCTTCCACTCGCTAAGGGATTCTTCGTAGCGTTTATCCAGCATTAATGCAACAGCTCTCAAGTCGGCCAAGCGTTCATCTTCCAATACAAACCCGAATTTATTCATTAGTGGATGTCTTATCTCATACAATGAATATATTAATGCTTTTATTTCTTCCACAGTCTCTATAGGGTATACTTTACCAAGATGCTCTTTTATTTCATCCGGTTTTATACCTGCCCGCTGCATAAGCTTCAGGTAAATTGAAAGTGCCGGTGTATAGCTTCTCTTTTCTGTTATTGATTTGAAGGCTTCATCAAATGCATCCCCGCTTCTTCCTTTCTTTTCGTAGATTAATGCAAGCTCATAATGAGCCATATAACTGCCTACTCCTTCAACTGTTATATTCTCAACTTTTTCACCTATTTCAAGGCACTTTTTAAACATAAGCTCCGCATCCCTACAATATCCAAGACTCAGATATTGCATTCCCAAGCTAAAATGTAAATCTGTATAGTCTGTGAAAATACTTATTGAATCAAGCAAAAGCTTAACAGCTTCTTCGGTTCTCTTAAGCAGATTAAGGCATTCTCCCATACGGACCAGCAAAGCTTTAACATACGTCTTGTCTTTACTTAGAGGGTAAGATTTCTTGAACATTTCCAAAGCTTTGCCATACTGCTCATCATTCATGTAAACTATTCCCATATTGAAATAGCTGTACCCGGTTGGATTTTCTTCTAATTCCTTGGTCATAATTTCGTAGTTTCTTTTTTTCTTGCCCTTTTCTAAAATAACCTCCGGTAAATAGCCTACATGGTGAATTACTGCATCAGATTCAATTCCAACATATTTATTGCCTTCTTCATAAGTATTTAAATGTTCATGGAGCTTGCCGCTATATTTAAACCCTACCCCAGCTTTAAAAAGTCTGACATTTTGGTGGTAAACAATATGCCCCTCTTTTTGGTAATTCTTTATTGTAAGCCTATAGAAGTCTTTTTCCTTTTCCAAATCCTTCTGTAGATCTGCACTGTCATCAAGATATTCATCAGCATCCAGCATAAGTATATATTCTGAATTCACACCTTCTATTGAATAATTACGGGCAGCTGCAAAATCATTTATCCACTCAAAGTGTCTTATGATGCTTCCATACTTTTCAGCAATTTCAACTGTCCTATCCTTAGAGCCTGTATCAACAATTATTATTTCATCAACTTTCCCTTGTACACTTTTCAGGCACCTGTCCAGATATTTCTCCTCATTCTTAACAATCATGCATAAAGATACGGTATGTTTCTGCATAAATATTTCTCCTTAATAGATTAGATTAACTATATATTAATATATCGACGAATTAGATAGGCTTCTTTATAATCCGGAACGTCAAAAAACAAAAAAGACCTTGGAAAATCCAAGGTCTTTTGAGAATTAACTATCTCAAGAGCTGCAGAACGCCCTGCGGGTTCTGGTTTGCCTGTGCAAGCATAGCCTGTGCAGCCTGGTTGAGGATGCTGTTCTTTGTAAAGTTCATCATTTCCTTAGCCATATCAGTATCTCTTATTCTGGATTCTGATGATGTCAGGTTCTCAGTTGTTGTGCTCAGGTTGTTAACTGTATGCTCGAGTCTGTTCTGAAGTGCACCAAGTTTTGCACGAGCTGTGGATACTGTGTCTATAGCTGATGTTGTATTACCCAAAGAAGTAACATCAATTGTACCGATGTTTCCTGTTAATGCTATGTTGAGTGTATCTGCTGTGCCCTCGTTTATCTGGATGTTAATTGTTAAAGATCCGTTCAGAAGGCTTATTCCATTGAATGTAGTCTTATTGCCTATATTAAGCATTTCGGCTGAAAGAGCAGCGATTTCTGCTGTCATATTAGCCTGGTCTGTAGTATTGTAAGTGCCGTTTGCATTCTGAACATAAAGCTCTTTGATTCTTACAAGCATATCACTTACTTCATTCAATGCACCTTCTGCTGTCTGTATGAGGGATATACCATCCTGTGCATTTCTTGTTGCCTGCTCCATAGCCCTTATCTGGCCTCTCATCTTTTCAGATATTGACAGACCTGCTGCGTCGTCAGCTGCTCTGTTTATTCTGAGACCTGATGAAAGCTTCTCCATGCTCTTGCTTGTGTTAACTGAGTTCATGCCTAACTGTCTGTGTGTGTTTATTGCCATCATGTTGTGGTTAATTCTCATAATTGATTCCTCCTTGATATTTTTATACCGGAATCCTTTCCGGTATTTATTTGCAAAAGTCTCAGCTCCAAGCATGGACCCTATGCCTTTAGCTGATATCTTTTGTCTTCATAATATTATATCGGGCGATATATGCATTTCTTTAGCATTTTATAACATATTTTTATAATTCTTTTTATTTTTTTATTATTTTCGATATAGACAGCAAAAACAAAAAAGACCCTGAAAACTCCAAGGTCTTTTGAGAATTAACTATCTCAAGAGCTGCAGAATACCCTGCGGGTTCTGGTTTGCCTGTGCAAGCATAGCCTGTGCAGCCTGGTTGAGGATGCTGTTCTTTGTAAAGTTCATCATTTCCTTAGCCATATCAGTATCTCTTATTCTGGATTCTGATGATGTCAGGTTCTCAGTTGTTGTGCCTAGATTGTTAACTGTATGCTCCAATCTGTTCTGAAGTGCACCAAGTGTTGCACGAGCTGTGGATACTGTGTCAATAGAAGTTGTTGCACCAGTCAAGTCAGCAGCATCAAGCGCACTGATATCGGTAGCCAAAGTTATATTCAAAGTATCTGCTGCGCCTTCATTTATCTGGATATCAATATTCAAATTGCCGTCAAGAAGGTTTATTCCGTTGAATGTAGTCTTTGCACCTATATTTTGGATTTCTGATGTAAGAGCTAAAATTTCAGCTGCAATATTAGCCTGGTCTGTAGTATTGTAAGTACCGTTTGCATCCTGAACATAAAGCTCTTTGATTCTTACAAGCATATCACTTACTTCATTCAATGCA
>CAZUGK010000006.1:50462-55819 GCA_964619815.1 uncultured Clostridiaceae bacterium
AATTGATTCCTCCTTGATATTTTTATACCGGAATCCTTTCCGGTATTTATTTGCATAAGTCTCAGCTCCAAGCACGGGTCCTATGCCTTTAGCCGATACTTTTGCCTTTATATATTATATCGGGTAAGTTTTTGATTACTTTAGTTTTTTTGCATATTCTAATAATTTTTTTATTTTTTTATTATTTTCGACAGCATACTTATATCCAGGTTATTGCTTATGTTGGACTCAGAATTGGTACTTTCAACCTCCTGGATCAGTTCTTTCCTGAAAATCTTTACATTCTTGGGAGCCTTAACTCCTATTTTTACTTTGTCCTCGCTGATTTCTGTTATGACTATTTCTATATCATCACCTATGACTATTGACTCATCCTTTTTCCTGGTCAGCACTAACAAGAAGCATCAGCCTCCTTTATAACCTTATGCTTGATTTGGTACCTTTCGTCATCCAGTATTTCCTGCTTCCCTTTTCTGCTTTTTCCGTTTATTACTATTGGAGCCTTCAGGTTAGCAGTCATATTCTTCATATTCTCCGGTATGTTCAAAATAGCATAAAGGCTGACGTCTTCTTCACTGTCAATCCCCAGTTTTTCTACTGTAGCTTCGCTTATTTCTATATCATAAGTTCCTACAATTATTGCAGGGGGAACAATTATAAAACAAACTGACATATCGTCAACAGACTGCAAGTAACTGAAATCAGTATCTGCATCATGTATCAATGCATAATTGGCATACTCCCTAAAGCCCGGTATGCCCTCCTCGAAATTTATTATATCTTTATCTTGTACTTCCAGTTCACCAAAGAACTTGGTAATAACTTTCATTTATACCCCTCCGATATAGGCTATACTAGCCTTTAGAGTCTACATTATTCCCTATATACCTAAAGCTTATATGTGGATATTGCTTCAACCGTATATCCACCTTTCCCGGCTGATATTGTGTCTGAAGACCATGCGGTTCTACCTTTATGTCTACATAGCCCTCATCAACCTGGATATCAAGGTTTCCGCCTACAAAGTCTATCTTAGGTCTGCTTCTGGGCATTGTGACCATGTTGAACTCATATACGGGATATGAATTATCGTATGCTATCTCTGCAAAGGCATCTTCTTTCAAATCAAACCTTGCCATCCTGTTTCCCTCTTCAACGATCCTTGCTATTCCTTCCTGTACAGCCTGTTTACCAATACCCGCAATATGATCCATGAGCGCGGTAGGATCCATACGGCCCGATTCATTGAAGCACTGCCGCTGATCAATACGTATTTGCAGCGGCTCCTTATGCATAATAATCCTTGGATGCTTCTGATGCATCTGAACATCTGCCGGAGGCTGCCTCAAATCAAGCCTTGCTCTGGTCACCCTTATATCAAGTTCAGCATTTTGTGTGCTGATTTGCAGCATTTTTACCACCTTACCTTAAGAAATCAATAAGTGATGGCTGAATAATCCTTGCGCCTGCCGAAAGAGAAGCCTTATAAACATTTTCTTCCATTTTAATGTTCATTATTACCTCTGCCATATCAGCATCTTCATTCTTTGAAAGTAAGTCCGTAAGATTTAATGTATCATCCAATATTCTATTGGTAGTAAGCTCAACTCTATTGGTCTTTACACCTATTTCTGCTCTTATGGCATTTACATTGCTTGATTGAGTATTTATCCTTGTAATGGCAGCTCTTATGCCTGCCGAATTGCCTCCTGCAGGAAATGTAAGATCTGTTATAAGCTGATCAAATATAGCTATTAGCTGGGATTTGTCACCCGATTCCACTCTCGACACCGATGTTTGACCTTCTGCCAATCCTATAAGACCTAGCTTAGTCGCTCCGGTACCAATGGAAAATTCATCAACATCCGACTCAAATACCAGCTTATTATCGACCACAGAGACAGTAACATCTCCTCCAAAAGCACCATTTAATGCTGTTGTAAGATCAGTTGTCAGAGCTGCTAAGCTAGTATAAGGAACACCTGTAAGGTCTATGGTTGCAGTTGTTCCATTATGAGTCATAGTAAAACTAATTGCATCATTAATAGGATTTGTTGCAGACACATCCAAATACTTGGACTTCATACTCTGCTTTTGGGTTAATGAATCCGCAGTTGACAAATCTAAATCAGTCATAGGATTTGCGAGCAATCCGAATACTCTTTGCCCTACAGAGTTCATCCCCATTCTATCACCCATGCCGATGTTAGCTTCAATTACCTCATCCAGTGTCAGCTTTGCACCAGTCCCACCTACATCATATTCACCGGCAGAATTAAACAGCGCTTTGTCAGTCTTAAAGCCTGAAAATACGTAGCTTCCTGCGTAGGTTGTATTGCCAATCTGTATAAGCTGATTTTTGAGCTCCTTTATTTCCTCAGCAATAGCGTTTCTTTCATTAACTGAGTTGGTTTCACTAGATGCTTGCGTAGTGAGTTCTTTTGCTCTCTTAAGTATATCAGAGATATTGCTTATAGCCATCTCGGTGGTACTCAGCCAGGATCCGACATCATCTGCATTCCTCTTATACTGCTCCATAGTTGCAACCTCGGTATTAAACCTTAGGCTTCTGGAAACCCCAATAGGATCATCAGAAGGCCTGTTAAACTTCTTGCCGCTGGACATTTGTTGCTGCAGCTTATCCATTCGGCCATAGTTCTTTGTAATATTTCTCATCATATTATTTACCATCATGCTATTTGTCACTCGCATAGTATCACCTCGCTATCTTCCTACTATTCCAAGCCTATTGACTGTAGTGTCAAGTATTTTATCAAGAGTTGTAATCATCCTCGCGGAAGCATTATAAGCCTGCTGGAACATTACCATATTAGCCATTTCCTCATCAAGAGACACCCCTGATTCCGAAAGACGGCTATTATATGTCTGGTCAACCAAAGACTGAGCATTGGCAGCCATTCTTTGAGCCTGGCTGCTGTCAACTGCCAAAGTTGATAATATTGACTTTACGTAATCGTCAGGAGTCCCCGTTATTGATGGGAACATTGATTTACTATTGCGCAGCGCTATTAATAATTTAACATTCTCATTATTGCTTTCTCCGTTGTTTGTTGTAGAAGCGGCTATTTTATTAGGATTTGATATGATGTTGGAATTAACCTTAAAATTAATGCTATTTACAACATCAGGATACGCAGGCTCATAAAAGAAATTGCCGCCTTGATCCCCCTCATAGTCTGTTCCTTGCGCATGCTGACTATTAAAGCTGGTTGCAAAACCTGATGCGAATTCATTAAGCCTCTTCAGATAATATGGCAATCCTCTGTAGTTGAAACCAACGCCGTCACCATCGCGCACTTCCAGCAAACCTTTAAGCTCTCCGCCTTCTATTTTTACTTCCTGATTCTGCACTCCGTCCCATACTACATCGCTGATTTTCAGATTTGTAATCCCACTTATGCTACCATCTCTATCCTGGGTCGTAAGCTTATTATAGTTTATATGGTTTATCAGCGTAATTCCGCCGATTTTTATATCCATATAGTTGTTGCCATTAGGTCCGGGCATTTCTGATACAGTAATATTCACAATGGAAGAAAGCTGATCCAGCAGAACATTTCTCTGGTCCCTGAGATCATTTGCTTTGTTTCCTCCAAGTTCAAAATTAAATATATGTTTGTTAAGGTTTGCTATTTGCTCTGCAAGTGAATTTACCTGGCTAACCTTACTCTTAACTGCAAAATTGGCATCACGTATTGCATTTATTATTTCCTGGCCATTCCTGTTTATTGTAGTAGCAAGCATGTTTCCTTTCTCTACAACAGCTACCCTGCAGGTGTCATCCCCAGACTTTTTGGAAAGCTCTTCAAGGGCGGTAAAAAATTCATCCATAACTATTCTAATGCCGGTTTCTGAAGGTTCATTAAATATGCTTTCTATTTGCTCCAGATGGTCTTGCTTTACAGTCCATTCATGATATGACTTATTCTGACCCCAATACTTCTGGTCAAGATAGTTGCTTCTCATTCTGATGATATCATAAGTCTCTGTACCTGTACCAATAACTCCTGAGGTACCACCGTAGATAGGTGTACTAGCTCTTTGAAGGGCTTTTTGTCTTGAATAGCCTTCTGTATTGGCATTTGATATATTATGACTGGTGACGTCAAGAGACCTTTGACTTGCAAATAGACCTGACGTAGCAATATTAAAGCTTCCGAATGTACTTCTCATATACTGCTCACTACCTTCCGACTAAACCTATTTTATTTACTATGATTTCAAGCATCTCATCCATTACATTCACAATTCTGGCTGCCGCATTGTATGAATGTTCGTATTTTATAAGATTGCTCATTTCTTCGTCCATGGAGACAGCACTTATTGACTGCCTTCGGTAATTCAACTGATCAACCAGAAGCTTCTGTGCATCAACTGCAGTAGATGCCTCCATGCCTTTGTTCCCCAGATCAGTTATGATATTTCTGTAATACTCATCAAAGTTATACTTTCTATTTGCCGTGTTTGTTTCATAACCAACATCGGAGAAATAGTTGTTAAGCCTTAATTCTGAGATCTTCAAAGCTACTCTGTTATCTTCATAATTACCAAATTCTTCTCCTGCGGCAATATTATCATACTCATTCAAGTCCGGATTGAAGGCTATATTTGAAAGATCTATCCCATTCCCATTTCCGGTTAATCCATTAATAAAAAAATACCTACGGGTAGGAGTTGAGTCTTTCACCCCATAACCTGTAATATGTATTGCATTGACTTCTGCAGCCACACCTTCAACAAACTCATTCAGTTTATCCCTGAAGTCCTTAACCAATGTATCCCTTGACTCCATCAGAGACTTCAAGCTTCCACTGGAGGGCTCCAACTTGTCATTGGTACGTTTCCAAACAAGCCTCACAAATCCATTATTGTTTGAGTCTGGTACCAGACCTATCTGCTCATATCTGCCGCCATCGACAAGCATCTGTCCCTCCATAGCAATATTCACCATGGTTCCCTCATAAACTTGAATCTTCGTCTTCCTTGAAAGTTCATCTATGAGATTATTTCTTTCGTCCCTCAGGTCATTTGCTACAGTTCCATTGGCCTCAATCTTATTGATCTCGATATTCAGCTCCGCAATTCTTTCTGCAATTACATTTATCTTATCAACGTTCTCAATAATCTCTTTATCTTTGCTCTTTCTGAAATTTGTCATAAGACTATCCATATTTTTTACGGTTTCAACAAAAGCAATGGCATTTTCCTTAACCATTGCTCTGGCTACAAGTCCACCTGTAGGCTTAGAAAGCTGTTCCCATGAATTCCAGAAATCATTCATTACTGCTTGAAGCCCATTCTCAGTGTTATCACTGAATACTGTCTCAAGCTCTTCA
>CAZUGK010000006.1:55829-57335 GCA_964619815.1 uncultured Clostridiaceae bacterium
AGCCTTGACTCCCAGTAGCCCAGTTCAGTGCTTTCCTTTTTGTACTTCTTATCCAGAAATTCATCTCTATACTGCCTTATTTCCTGCACATCAACGCCGTAGCCCATCTGCATCAGTTTGCCATTACCGGATTGCCCCACTTTTGTATAAAAAGACGATGAATTGCTTATCATCTGCCTGGTGTATCCCTGAGTATTGACATTACTTATGTTATGGCCGGTTACATCTAAAGCACGCTGGTTTGCAAATACTGCCGATATTCCGATGCTTAATCCTCTGAATGATGACATACCTGTTCACCCCTAAACCTTTGTATCAAAAATATTCTTCTTACCCTGCTTGCTCTTATTCTTACCTAAATCCTCATATAAAGAGCCTGTCTCCATACCTGTCCCCGAAAAGAGGTTTATGGAATAATCAATATATTCCAGTGACTGCTCTATCAGATGCCCGTTTACGTCATTTACGGCTTTCAGCTCTGAGAAGATATCCTGAAGCTTATTTTGCATATTCTCCAGTTCTTTTTTCAGTTCAGGCTGAAGTACCTTTGAAAGCACGGAGATAGTAATCTGAGAGCTATTGAGATTCAGTGCATTGCTGAGCTTCGCCACTTCTTCCTCTCTTTTCTTCTCCAGCTGCCCAATATTGAAAATCATGTTCTGTTCAAGCTTGACTATCTTATCTAACTCGGCGACTTTGCCGTCAACGATTATTTTCTTTTTGGACTTTGACAGTTCAAGCATGTCCTTGTAATAGCTATATTCCTTATCAAGTATATCTATAACAGCATTTACTTCTTTATCAACATTAACCATAGACATCCACCCTCTTTACACTTCTGGATGAAAATAACCACAGCCAGGTTATGGCCTTAAGCTGTGGTTATTTTCATATTTTTATATTAAACTTACGGGCTAAAAGCTTATCAGCGATTCTGCTGCTGTCTACTTCATAGGTGTCGCTGTCGAGCTTTTCCTTGATAGGAGCAATTACTTCCTCCCTTATGTCCGGTACGTTTCTGGCAGCCTTTGCGGCTTTCATAACCAATTGAAAGTCCATAGCCTCTTTGGAAATCTTCACCTCATCCTTTTTCCCCTTAACCTGGGCTATTTCCTGGATATCCTTTCTGGATTCCACTTTTTGGTTTTTGTAGACCCCATCTACACCGCCAATTTTATTAATGTTGAACCCCATTCTAACACCCCGTTTGTATTTCTTGTTTCAATTATCTTATCGGTATTACTTATATATTAGTTTAGCGTTTTTTATGAAAAAAAAAGCAGCATAATGCTGCTCAACTAATCTCTATTTTCTTCTTGTAGCCGTATACATCTTATCTTTATCAATTCTGGTCTGCGGCTGCGACTTAGGCTCAGGTGCCTTCCTGTCCAGCCCGAATTCTCTCCGGAAGTCCTTGTTAATCTGCCCTCTGCAATTCTCACAGAACCTGCCGGAGTTTATCGGCCTGCCACATTTCTCACATTCCAATAGAAGATTGCTGTTTTC
>CAZUGK010000007.1:0-6220 GCA_964619815.1 uncultured Clostridiaceae bacterium
TACAAAGAGGATTGAGGAGATAAAGAAGCATCTTACAAACAGGCTGAAGGCGCAAAAACAGGCAATTCTTCAGGAAGCCCAGTCAGCATGCGACAAGAGGATAGTGCAAGCAAAGCTGCTGCTTGAAGAGGGAGAAGAGAGACAGAGGATAATTACTGAGCTTATTGATAAGAAAAATGACTTCATAGGACGGGTAGAACAGTACAGCAAAAGTGCTGTCAAGGAATATGTTGCAAAAATCTCAAGGCTCAATCCTTATGAGTATTACAAAGATTTTGTCTCCAATGAGGAATTATTTCACAGCCTCATGAATGCAAGGGTTGGGGTGGAGACAGCAAGCTTCATAAGAGAGAGCATAATTCAGGACCTGGAGTCCGGAAGCATTGCTATTGAAGATATGGCACCAATAATATACCTGAAGTATAAGATTCACGGAGTGGACGAAAAACTGGCCGTTAAGCAGATAGTAATTGATGAAGCGCAGGATTTCAGCGTGTTCCAGCTTTATGTGCTAAAAAGTATAATAAAGGACAGCTCCTTTACGATACTGGGGGACTTGTCCCAGGGCATTCATTCCTACAGGGGAATAAAGGACTGGGAGGATGTAGTTGAGCATGTCTTCGAGGGGAGATGTGAAAAGCTGGTGCTGGAGCAGAGCTATAGAACAACGGTTGAAATTATGGAAGCTGCCAACAAGGTTATTGCAGGCCTGGAAAATGAGAACCTGATTCCGGCAAAGCCGGTTATAAGGCATGGAAATGAAGTGGAAATTTTAAGCAGGAAAAGCAGGGCTGAGATTGCCTCAGATATCTGGGATAAGGTTAATGAGCTTAAGAAACAGAACTTCAAATCCATAGCCATAATATGCAAGAGCGCTGATGCCTGCAGTGAATTAAGAAAAAGCTTCAAGGGGGGAAAGGGTGCCCCGCGTATAATTACCGAGAAGGACAGGGAATATAAAAGCGGAGTAGTAATTGTTCCTGCTCACCTGTCAAAGGGCCTGGAGTTTGATGTGGTGTTCATAGCTGATGCAGAGGCAGAAAGCTATGGTGAAAGTGAGCTGGATACCAAGCTTCTTTATGTGGCGATGACAAGACCGCTGCACAGGCTGTATATTTACCATTGCGGCTCGCCCAGCAAGTTGTTGGAAAAGCTGCAATGACCTTAAAGGTCTATACGGCTCTTTTAGCAGATTGTTGATTGATTTGAATGGAGTCCTTGCAACCAGGGATGCTCAGGGGTTATACCAGAAATTTGGCTTTAAAGTACCTGCTCCTGAAATGGTAACCTATATGGGAAAAAGGAAAGTGCCGTTGTCTCCGGCTTAATCAAGCGGAGGTTTTAGCTCGACTTGCATGAAAATATGCACTCTTGCAACAATAAATATGAAAAGAACGTGATTATGGGAAGGTAGATAAATGTACAAATATGTTGAAGACTTAAAGTCCAAGGCTGAGTCAGGTGACAAAAGCGCAGCTGGAAAATATGAAAAAATAATGGAATGCCTTAATACAATGGATGATGACAGGGTTGCAAACTGCATAATACTTATGAAGCAGTATATTCCGCAGCTTTGGAACCAAAGTGCACTGCTCCTTAAAAAATATATAGTTGATGAGAACAGGAGCCTTGAGTTTTTAAGTAAGGATGAAGCTGAGCTGATAGAGTTCCTACGGGAATATCTTAAGGATTAGGTTGGTGACAGTGAACAGGCTCAGTGGGTACAGAATATTTATTTGATATAATTTTAAGCAAGAAATACAATCTCTGCCGCATATAATTTACTGAAGCATTTCATGAAGAAGTAATGTGTGAATACCTGCGGTAATTAATTAGGGGGGATTGTGTTGAAAAAGCAGCTGCTGCTTCTTTTCGTTTTGCTTGCTTTATTTGTACTCATTGTTACTATGCCTGATATAAGGATTGGATATTAAAGAAAAAATCCGGAGCAAATCAACATACTGATATGCTCCGGATTTTCATTAATTAGCCAACTTGAACTCGGGGTTTGAAATTGTAAAATCCTTCTTTAAACCGGATGAAACATAAACCTTCTTGTCACTGGTTATGAATATTGCCTCTACATTATCAAGCTTTTCAATAAGCTTCATTCCTTCTTCAAGTCCCAAAAGCAGTGATGTAGTGGACAACCCGTCCCCGTCAACCGATTTGTCGGTTATGATTGAGACGCTGTAAAGGTTGTTTTCTGTTGGGTAACCTGTGGCCGGGTCTAAAATATGGTGATACTTCTTTCCATTCTCTTCAAAATACCTTTCATAGGTGCCTGAAGTTACTACAGTTTTATCTTTTACAGGAACCACTCCCAAAAACTCTCCTCTCGGATTGAAAGGATCCTGTATTCCGATTCTCCATGGGTTTCCGTTGGGGTTTCCGCCTATGGTAAGAACATTTCCGCCAAGATTGATTATGGCATGCTCAACACCGTTCTCTTTGAGAACCCGGGCTACTTCATCTGCAGCATAACCCTTTGCAATTGCGCCCAAATCTACCTTCATACCTTTATCTTCGAGCTTCGCAGTAAGCTTATCCTTGTTTAGGATCAGTTTTTTGTAATTAACCAGCTTCACAGCCTCTGCCAGTTTGTCTTTATCCGGTACTGCAGCATATTCTGTACCGATATTCCAAAGCTTAACAACTGTACCTATGGTTATATCAAATTTTCCCTTGGCTAGCTCAGAATACTGTTTGCCTTTTTCTACAACAAAGAATGTATCGGGGCTAAGTTTTACTTCGTTTTTGCCTGAGGCCTCATTAAGGGCTATGATCTCACTGGTTTCTGCATTATTGATTGTCATCTTGTTCTCGATTTCCGATATTCTCGCAAAACCTTTATCAATTATGCTCTCATCCTGCTTGTCATAGATTGATATATCTACAACTGTACCCAGGAGAAAATTGGTTTTGGTTATAGGTTTCGTTGAAGCAGCAGGAGCCGGTGCTGTTTTTTCGCATCCGACCAATGCAAATGCTATGATGAGTATAAAAATTACCAGTCTTTTTGCTTTTGTATTCGGAATCAAAATTGTTACCTCCCATATTTCTACAATATTTAAATTTTCATCGACAAATTAAGCTCATAATAAAATTTACATAATTTATTGTATATGATACATTAATACTAGTGCAACTATATATTTTGCAATTTATGTCTTAATGGTTCGTTTATCCGGATTTAGCTCTTATTTTAACGAAAAGGAACGCAATATTCTACCTTATTATAATATGCTGCATAAGTGGTTTTATCAGAAGCTTTTATTAAGTCTGGAATCGGTTGGATAATATTACAGTATAAATTCTGATACGGAACGAGAAATTGCCCTATACTAAATATAACTATGAATAGGTTTTGAATTAAATCATTTGATAGAATTTGTGATAAGCACTATCATTCTTGATAGTACTTATTGTATAATATAAAGTTGTAATGTATTTTAACAAAGTGAGTGATTTGATGAGATTAAAAAAAGGGGACCTGATAATAGTCTTGATACTCGCCGTGGCAGTTATTTCATGGTTTGGGATAAACAAACTGGGCGAGTCACAGGATGAGAGACAGATTGTCATTGAAACGAACGGTAATGTATACAAAACTATTCCTATGAAAACGGGAATGAAGCTTCAGGATGTTCACATTGATCTGGAAAATGGAAAATACATTGACATTGTTGCTGATGAAAACGGGGCGTATGTCAAGGATGTAATCTGCCCTGACAAAGTATGCCAGAAAACAGGGTTGGTGAGTAAGGTAGGCCAGAGCATAGTATGCCTTCCCAATAGAGTAGTTGTATATATTGAAGGTAAATCAGCACCTGAAGTTGACAATGTTTCATATTGATTTATTAAAGCTGAAGAAAAGATCTGCAATTATTCATAAGACATAAGGGAATAGTGGGAAATGTTTAGTTAGGAAGTGTAATGATGAATAGAACAAAGAAGATGGTGGTGCTTGGCCTTCTGGTTTCGCAAGCCTTGATACTTCATATAGTGGAGAGAATGATTCCTGTACCCGTACCGGTTCCCGGAATTAAGCTGGGGTTGGCAAATGCAATATCACTTGTCACTATTGTTATTTTTGGTACTAAAGAAGCGCTTGTAGTTGTGGTTTTGAGAACATTCCTGGGATCTGTGTTCGGTGGAGGGATATCCTCTTTTTTATACAGTTTAATTGGCGGCATAATAAGTGCCTTGGCAATGGCTATATTATATAAAAGATTTTCGAATCTTTTCAGCCTGCCTGTAATAAGCGTTGTAGGAGCAGTATTTCACAACATCGGACAAATATTGGTAGCCAGCCTTATTGTGCAAAACGCAAAGCTGTTTTACTACTTGCCTGTTTTATTGGTTTCAGCAGTGATTACGGGATTGTTTATAGGGTTTGCGGTACAATATACCCTGAGGCCAATGAAGCATATACTCGGAATAGGAAGTGATATGAATGTGGAATGATAATGATTTTTTAGTAAAAGAACTTGAGTCTGTTGAAAAGACCATAAAAAGTTCATTGAGAACCAGAAACAAAAGTGTAAAGGAAGCATTGTTGGGGTTTGTGGAAAGTGGTGGGAAAAGGCTAAGACCGGCTTTTACAATACTTGGAGGCACTTTTGGTGAATATGATAGCGATACTATAGTGCCAATTGCTGCAGCACTAGAGATAATTCATATGGCTACCCTTATACATGATGATATAATAGATGATTCGAAGCTCAGAAGAGGAAATGAGACCATACATTCAATTCTTGGTAAGGATGTAGCAGTATATAGTGGTGACTTCCTTATTTCACGTGGGTTTATGCTAATAGCGGAGCATGCTGATACGGACATGCTTATGCAGGTGGCAAAGGCTTCAGCTTATATTTGTGATAGTGAAATAGCTCAGAATGAGCAGAGATTTGATACCGATGTCAGCGTCAAGCAATACCTGAAAAGAATTGGCGGAAAAACTGCGGCACTGTTTGCCATAAGCCTGTATTTAGGTGCATATAAGGCCGGATGTCCCAAGAAGCTTGTGAATAAGCTTGGGGTGTTGGGCTATAATATTGGTATGGCCTTCCAGATTGTTGATGATATCCTGGATTTGACCGGCAATCAGTTGAAGGTCGGCAAGCCGCTGCTAAGCGATGCTGCTCAAGGAGTTTATACTCTTCCGGTAATATATGCGCTGCGTTCTGAATACAGGAAGCAGGTGCTCGAGGCTCTAAACAGGATAAACAAGGATAACGGCCTATCCTTATATGCGGTTCTGGATGCCTCGAAGGGTATCGAAAAGTCAAAAAGTCTTGCAGAAAGATATATAAGCAAGGCCATGAAGAGTGCACGGGAACTGCCGGATTCTGCAGGTAAAGGAATAATAATTGAAATAATTAATGATCAGCTTGAAAGAAAATTTTAAATCTATCGTCTAAATATAAGTTGTCATTGGGTGTTTTGCTAAGCAACGCACCCATATTATTTTTCAAGGGTAATTTCCCTTCGGAAATATTGAATGATGACAGAAATTGTATCATAATTATTATGTACATATATTGAACGCACTCCGTGCGAATTCAATAAAATAAAGGAAACCGTTTTGCGGAATTTGATTGAAAAATTTGTATATTCCGCATAACGCTTAGGAGGTTTGAGAATGAACATTTTACAGGCAATTATATTGGGACTTATCCAGGGACTTACTGAGTTTCTTCCTATAAGCAGCTCAGGACACCTTGTTCTGTTTCAGAAAATATTCGGGATTAACGAACCAACACTTATATTTGACACTATGGTACATGTGGGAACATTGGCGGCTGTGATAACGGTTCTGTGGAAGGAGATATTTTCAATTCTTAAGAAGCCGTTTCAAAAGCTTACCTGGTTACTGCTGGCAGGTACCATACCAACAGGGATAATAGGGATAATGTTTAAGGATTCCCTGGAAGCAATGTATAAGAGCGGCAGTACCTTAGGCTTTGAATTCCTGGCAACCGGGATTATCATTCTTTTTGCCGAGAGGCTGAACAGCGGAAGAAAGGATATCAGGGAGACCTCTTACCTTGATGCAGCCTTCATAGGAATTATGCAAGGTGCTGCAATTATGCCTGCTGTTTCGAGGTCGGGACTTACTATTTCGGGAGCCTTGATTAGAGACCTGGACAGAGAGTTTGCAGCCAAGTTTTCCTTTTTGCTGTCGATACCGGCTATATTGGGAGCTGCGGTGTTCCAG
>CAZUGK010000007.1:6254-55914 GCA_964619815.1 uncultured Clostridiaceae bacterium
TAAAGGACATTCTGGAGGTTGGGAGCACAAGCATTATAACGGCTCCGATTGCTGCAGGGACTATAGCTGCTGCTGTAGCAGGCTATTTTTCTGTGAGGTTTATGATCGTGCTGATTAAAAAAGGCAGTATGAAGTATTTTTCATACTATGTGTTCATAATAGGAGCATTGGTAATAGTCGATCAATACATAACACATATATTCTTTTAAAATTTGAAACAAATTTGTAATATATAATAGCTTGTATATTATTATATAATTGAAGTATGAAAAAAATTGCAATTTAAGGGGTGTATCGGGGTGAATGAGCTTAAGGAGCTGCTCCCATATCTCAAGATGTGGAATACATACGTGGATATAGGAATAATCGCCATAATTATTTATCAAATAATGAAATTAATAAAGGAAACAAGGGCGGAGCAGCTAATTAAAGGTATCACCATGCTTATAGTTGCAACAAAGCTCAGTGAAGTGCTGGGCTTACATACGGTATATTGGCTGCTGAAGAACACCATGACGGTAGGAGTCATTGCGATACTGATAATTTTCCAGCCGGAGCTGAGACGTGCTTTAGAGCATCTTGGAAGAGGCAAGTTCTTCGTGAAGGGTGAACTGCTGGACCAGGAAATTGACAGTATGCTGGATGAGATAAATATCGCAGTAACACATCTTTCCAAGAATAAAATCGGTGCCATAATAGTACTGGAACAGGAAACGGGCTTGAATGAATACATAGAAACGGGTACAAAGCTGGATTCCATTGTCACAAACGAGCTGCTGGTAAATCTGTTTGTTCCCAATACACCTCTCCATGACGGCGCCGTGATAATAAGAAGAAACAGGATAACCGCCGCAGGCTGCTTCCTGCCGCTTACCCAGAGCCAGAACCTGAGTAAGGAGCTTGGTACAAGGCATAGGGCAGCAATAGGTGTAACTGAGCTATCAGATTCATTGGTTATTATAGTATCAGAGGAGACCGGAGTTATATCCTTTGCAAGAATGGGCCGACTGTCGAGATACCTGGATACAAAATCACTGAAGGAAATTATCAAGAATGGATATAAGGCCAAGGAAGTCAGACAGCCCATATGGATGAAATGGGGTGCCAAAAATGAATGATAGATTGATTAATAAAGATTTAACCATAAAAATTCTTTCTGTTATGCTGGCACTGCTTTTATGGTTTTACGTAATAACTGAGCAAAACCCGGAACTGACAAAGGATATTACAGTCTCGGTAAGGCTTATTAATACGGCATTCCTTGAAAAAAGCAATATGGTGCTTGTAAATGATGTAGACAATTTCAAGGTGACATTGAAGGTAAAGGGCAAGAGCAATGACCTGGATAAGCTGAACGAGAGCACGGTTGACGCTATTGCAGATTTGGAAGGCCATAGATTGAAGGGCGAGAACTATGTAAAAATTAATATAAACGGCATACCTGATGGCGTTAATGTCCTGTTGAAATCAGCAGAAAGCCTTAAGGTAATTCTTGAACAAAAAATAAGCATCCAGAAAAGCGTTCAGGTAAATATAATGGGAAATCCATCCCAAGGCTTGGCAGCCATGACCCCTATGATAGTACCTAATGATGTTGTCATAACGGGTGCTGAATCTCAAGTCAATAAAATTAACAGCGTCAGGGTCGATGTTGATATTGCCAGCGTGAATGCAGAGGTTAGAAAGATTCTGCCGGTGAGGGTGTTGGACGAAAATGGAAAGGATATCCGGAATATCACTATAGAACCCGGCAATGTGGAAGTAAGCGTTCCTATTGAGAATACAAAACGTGTCAAGCTGCAGATGGATTTAACAGGACAGCCTGCTGCAGGATACATGATAAACAATATTTCGGTACAGCCGGAGGAATTATTGATAACCGGTAAGAAACAGATCCTGGATGGTATAAATATATTAAAAACTGAGAAAATTGATATTACTGGAGCGACCTCAGACATATCAAAGGAAGTAAAGCTGGTAATGCCGGAGGGTGTTGAGCTTGTAAATGCCAATGAAAAAGTAAATATATTTGTAAATATTGAGAAGATAACAACGAGTGAAATTACAATTGACAGCTTCGGGTATGTGAATCTTGCAGAAGGCCTGGAGGTAGAAAGCATGCAAAGCGGCATAAGAGTGTCCTTGCGAGGTGCTGAAAGCCAACTTGTAGATGCTGCAAGTACCATTAAGTTCTTTGTTGATTTGAAGCATGCCACTGAAGGCACAAATATGCTGAACATATTTTGGGAGGCACCTCAGGGGATTGAGGTAGTAAATGTGTCGCCGCAGCAGGCTGTTGTGGTGCTGAGAAAAAAAGGTGTTGAATAGGTCATATAGGAGATGGTTAAGTGCTTTTTGAGATAAATAACTTGAAACAGCCTGTCAAAGAGATTCCCTTTGACAATGATGTTGATACTGTCAGGCTCCTTGCTGCCAGGAAGCTTAAGGTAAGCGAAAAGGATATATCCGGTATCAGGATATTGAAGAGATCGGTGGACGCAAGGGACAAGAGGGACGTACTGCTGGTATACTCTGCAGAGGTTGAACTGGCAGAGGATATGAGCCTTTCCAAGTATCGCCGGATAAAGGATGCAGTTATCATAAACGAGCAGGCTGATCAGGATAATACTGAAAAAGACCTTGTACATGGCAGCAGGAATATAAATAACAGGCCAATCATAATAGGCAGCGGACCGGCAGGATTATTTGCCGGTTTAATTTTAGCACAGCATGGGTACAGGCCGCTTATACTTGAAAGAGGCTATGATGTTGATAAAAGAGCTGAGACAATAAACAGGTTTTTCAAGTCCGGTGTGTTTGATGAGAATTCCAACATACAATTTGGAGAGGGTGGGGCAGGTACTTTTTCCGACGGAAAGCTCACTACAAGGATAAAGGATAAAAGAATAGCAAGGGTTCTCAGTGCGTTTGCCGAAGGCGGAGCCCCGGAAGAGATATTATATCTCAGCAAGCCTCACATAGGGACCGACATTCTGAAGACTGTTATAAAGAATATCAGGAACAGGATAATTGAGCTTGGGGGAGAGGTAAGATTTTCCACGAAGGTTACAGATATAATTGTGGATAAAGGCACCGCAACAGCAGTAGCCGTAAATGGCAGTGAGGTCATAGAATCCAATATAATCATAGCTGCGCTGGGACATAGTGCAAGAGATACATATGAAATGCTGTTCGGAAAAGGTATAAGGATAATACCGAAGCCTTTTTCCATAGGAGTAAGGATAGAGCATCTGCAGAGTATGATAGACGAAGCCCAATATGGAAGTTTTGCCGGGCATCCAAGGCTTGGTGCAGCAGATTATGTACTTACAACAAGGAGCAGCACAACGGGAAGAGCTGCCTACAGCTTCTGCATGTGCCCGGGCGGACAGGTGGTGGCCGCTGCTTCAGAGCAAGGCATGTTAGTAACTAACGGTATGAGTGAGTATAAAAGGGATAAAGAGAATGCAAACAGTGCGCTGGTTGTTTCTGTATCTCCCGAGGATTTTAAGGGTAATCATCCTCTTTCGGGGGTGGAGTTTCAGAGAACTTGGGAAGGGAAGGCCTATGAGCTTGGAGGAAGGAATTTTTATGCTCCGGTGCAGCTTGTAGGTGATTTTCTCTCGGGGGAAGCAACCCGGGCAATTGGCGGAGTAAAGCCAAGTTATGCTCCCGGAATCAAGCTTTGTGATTTGCACATGTGCCTGCCTGACTACGTAACGCTTACAATGAAGGAAGCTTTGATGGATTTTGACAGGAAGATAAAGGGTTTTGCAAGCAGGGATGCGGTACTGACGGGAGTTGAGACAAGGACTTCCGCACCTATCAGGATAGTAAGGAATGAGAGCATGGAGAGCGAGACGGTGAAAAACTTTTATCCCATAGGCGAGGGTGCGGGTTATGCAGGGGGAATAATGAGTGCAGCAGTGGACGGTATTAAGGTAGCGGAGAAGATAATTCAGACATTTAAACCATTATAATTGACTTGCTTAATTTGCGTGAGAATAGTAATATAGGAATTTATGTTCTTGGTTACGCGTTTCGAGTTGCGAGTTGCGCGTGTTTCTGGGCAAAGCTTCGAAGGTCTTTCTCAATCGCGAAACGCGAAACGCGAATCTCGAAACCATACCCAAAAGGAATACCGAAGAAAAAATAAATTCGTGAGGTTTTTTATGGAAAGAGAGATAGAACTTATACTGGACTCTACTCATGACGCAATGATTGGTGTTAATAAAAGAGGCATAATTACACTTTTCAACAAGGCTGCTGAAAAACTTACGGGAACAAGAGCCGATGAAGCGCTGGGAAGGTATGTAGCTGACGTAGTAAATGACACAAGGCTGCCGTATATACTGGAAACAGGCGAGTCGGAGCTTAATCGCCAGCAGAATCTGGGCAACATCAAAATAATAACCAACAGGATGCCTGTAAGGGATAAGAAGGGAAGAATAATAGGGGCCGTTGCAGTATTCAGGGATATTACCGAGGTAATAAAGCTTGCGGAGGAAATAACCAATCTGAAGGAAATACAGAGTATGCTGGCTGCAATATTTAATGCCACCCAGGATGCAATATCCGTTGTGGATCAGAAGGGGCGGGGGGTAATGATAAACCCTGCCTACACGAGGATAACGGGATTGTCGGAGAAGGATGTTATAGGCAAACCTGCTACAGTTGATATTGCTGAGGGAGAAAGCCTTCACATGCAAGTAATAAAGACAAAAAAGCCGATAAAAGGCGCTCTTTTGAAGGTTGGACCTACACATAAGGAAGTGTTGGTGAACGCCGCTCCCATAATAGTGGATGGAGAGCTCAGGGGAAGTGTTGGGGTCATTCATGATATGTCAGAGATAACAAAGCTTTCCAATGAGCTGAAAAACGCAAAGGATATAATAAGAAGCCTGGAAGCAAAATATACCTTCGAGGATATAATAGGAAGGGATTCACTGCTTCTTGCAGCTATCGAAAAAGCAAGAAAGGCAGCCGAAATACCGATAACAGTGCTTTTAAGGGGCGAAAGCGGTACAGGTAAGGAAATTTTTGCTCATGCCATACACAATGCCAGTGAGAGAAGATATAGAAAATTTGTGAGGGTGAATTGCGCGGCAATTCCGGAGACGCTTCTGGAATCTGAACTGTTCGGATATGAGGAGGGAGCATTTACCGGAGCCAAAAAGGGCGGAAGGAAAGGACTTTTTGAGGAGGCCCATGGAGGTACAATTTTCCTGGACGAGATAGGGGAGATATCTCCGGGAACGCAGTCAAAGCTTCTGAGGGTGCTCCAGGAAAAGGAATTTGTGAGGGTAGGCGGTACGAAGCCGATTAATGTTGATGTAAGAGTAATTGCAGCAACAAACGCTGATCTTGAAGCAGCTTTGGACAGCGGCAGGTTCAGAGCAGACCTATATTACAGGCTCAACGTGCTGCCGATAAAAATTCCTCCTTTAAGGATGCGGAAAGGAGACATTTATGATCTGTCCATATTTTTTATAAAAAAATTCAACCAGCAGTACGGGCGAAATATCCAGGACATATCTCACCAAGCTGTTCAAAGGCTTAAGGATTATGATTGGCCGGGCAATGTGAGAGAGTTGGATAATGTAGTAGGCCGTGCAATTATAAACATGAAGATAAATGATACGGTAATACTGGAACATCATCTACCGCGATTTGAAAGGTTTGTTGATAAAGGGAAAACGCCTGCTGCCGATGATAAAAGCTTTGAGAAGACTTCAATGACGCTGGAGGATGTTGTTGGGCAGGCAGAGAAGCAATATATTGAGCAGGTTATGAAGGAATACGGAAATAATAAGACTAAGGCGGCAAAGCACATGGACATATCTCTCAGGAGCCTGTATTACAAACTGGAGAAATACGGCCTGGAGTAATGGCCGGATACATAACACTCCACAATGAAGATTGCGGAGTGTTGCTGTTTTAAAATTTTTTTATTTTTCAGGAAGAATTCAATAAAAATTTACGTCTAAAGGTTTGTTTGAAGAATATTTATGTGGAAGATTATGGGTAATAGTGCTATTATAGTAATGGTAAAGTTCGAATGACATCATTATTAGTCAGGAGTGGGTTTGATTGCGTTATAAAGGGAAAAGAACTTTAATGCTGGTATTTGCATTAGTCATAGCAATATCCTTTTCAAGTTGTGGTATATACGGAAGCTATACAAACCGTAATACAAAGTCCACGACGGCAGCCAAAATTATCAACTCTTCCGGTGAAACAGGTTCAGGAAGGGTAATCAGTTGGTCGCCGGGGGGTAATATAAAGCTTTTGCTGGGTGAAGACAATAACCTTTATATATCTGATGATAAAGGAGAAAGAATAATATACCGGAATTACGAAAAGGACGGTGAACTGTTCAAGCATCCTTATTCCCTGTGGTCCTTTGACTTCTTCAGGATTCAATGGAGTGAGGACGGGCAGTATGCTTACATTATAGACAGTATTTATGATGTGGTGAAGGATAAGCTGATACCAATAAAGGATTGCCTGATTTTTTCATGGGTAGGCAACAGGGGAATATATCTCTCGGATGGAAAAGTAGTTGAGGGTAACTTCTGGGACAATGGCTTTTACGGCCTTTACACATCCAAGTGTGTGAAGGTATTTGAAAAAGGAAAAATCAGAACTATTAAGGAACGTACTGATGACAGGTTTTTTGTAGTATCTGAAAACAGCTGGAATGAAACTGATAAAACGCTCTTCAGGTGCCAGGGGCCCGCTATTGAAGTAAAATCAGCTAAATTCAAGTTTGGTGAAGAAGAAATGTATGACAAGCTGATTAAAGCCTACCAGGAGCTTCGCGAGGATGAAAAAGCCTGGGAGCTTCTGAACAGTGAATATTTGGAGGCGGATTCCAGGAGCAAAGCTGTTGATGACTTTAACAAGCTTAAATCAAAATATCCCATAAAGCTTCTGGACGAGAATTTTGATGGAAATCACCTTCATTGGGATTTCGATATGAACTATTATCTGGTAGATATTACAGCTGAAAGCTTAAGTTAGCCATGCAATGCCATGCAAAATATTGCAAAATGCACTTAACTTGCAATATTTTGCATGCAAATTAATTCAAAAGTGATATTTGAAATTAGTTTTATTTAAAAAGTTATACTCGCTAAAAAATATTTCAAAAAAATTTGTAATCATTATTAAGAATTTTAGGACTGTATTCGTATCAGAAAATACGAATACAGTTTTTGTTTTTTTTTGACAAAGTTTGTGGCACATTATTTGCATGAATATAAAAATAAATAATCGAAAGGTATGGGCATGAGTCCAAAATATGCATAAGGAGCTGTGATACGGTGACAAGGGAATACATATTAGCAATTAATCCGGGATCTACATCAACAAAGGTAGCAATTTTCAAAGGTGAGAAGAACATTCTCCAAAAAAATCTCAGTCATTCTGCAGAAGAAATTGCTAAGTTCGCAAAGGTCACAGATCAGTTTGAGTACAGACAAAAGATGATATTGGATTGGATGAAAGAAATAGATATAAGTACAGAAAGTTTATCAGCAGTGGTTGGAAGAGGCGGACTTCTAAAGCCTATGCCCGGTGGAACCTATAAGGTTACTGATGCTATGATTGCCGACCTGCGGAAAGGTATCCAGGGGGAGCATGCTTCAAACCTGGGAGGAATCATTGCCAAAGGCATTGCAGATCGTGAGGGTATTCCTGCTCTTATAGTTGATCCGGTTGCCTCGGATGAATTGGACGATATTGCGCGAATATCCGGTATGCCGGATATTCCGAGAAGGTCTTTGGTACATGCTTTAAACATAAAAGCAGTAGCCAGAAGAGCTGCAAAAGATATGGGAAAAGGACTTGCTGATGTCAACCTTGTTGTTGCACACCTTGGAGGGGGCATTTCAATTGCGCCTCTCAGAAAAGGAAAAATTGTTGATGTAAGCGGTGCTGACGACGGCGGCCCATTCTCACCTGAAAGGACAGGAGGGCTTCCGGTAGGTGAACTGGTAAAAATGTGCTATTCCGGAAAGTACACATATCCGGAGCTGAGAAAGAAGATTCTGGGCAAATCAGGACTTGTAGCGTACTTAGGTACAAACAATGCAAGAGATGCAGTAAAAATGATTGATGACGGAGATAAATATGCAGACTTGGTATTTGACGCGATGACTTACCAGATTGCCAAGGAGATAGGCGCAATGTCGACTGTACTGAAAGGAAAGATTGATGCGATTGTTCTCACCGGCGGTCTTGCTTACTCAGAACTTTTATGTGAAAGAATAATCAGGCGAATAGGTTTTATAGCACCGGTCAAGATATATGCAGGGGAAGATGAGATGCAGTCACTGGCTGAAGGTGCTCTGAGGGTGCTTAAGGGTGAGGAGAAAGCGAAAATATACGAGGAAGAGGTGAAATAAATGATTAGAGCCTTTGATGAAATTATAAAGGCAGCCAGGGAGAAGGGACCCAAAATTATTGCAGTTGCTGTAGCTCAGGATACTGAGGTTTTGAGTGCGGTAAACGGTGCAAAGGATTTGGGTATAGCTGATGCAGTACTGGTTGGTGATAAGGAGGAAATAACTAAGGCCGCTAAGGCTTGCGGTGTAGATATAAACAAATTTGAAGTCATAGACATCAAAGAAAAGGATGCAGCATGCAGAAAGGCTGTCGAACTGGTTTCAACCGGCAAGGCACACCTTGTCATGAAAGGACTTGTTGATACTTCTGTGATATTGAAGGCTGTGCTGGATGAGAAAATAGGCCTTAGGACAGGAAATGTGCTTTCCCATGTTGCAGTATTTGATGTACCTGGCTACGACAGGCTTTTTTATGTGACGGATGCAGCTATGAACATAGCTCCAAACCTTGATCAGAAGAAGCAGATAATAGAGAATGCCGTTCAAGTAGCCAACGCTCTGGGAAATGATAATCCAAAGGTTGCGGTGCTGGCAGCCGTGGAAAAGGTAAATCCCAAGATGCAGGCAACTCTCGATGCAGCAGAGCTGATAAAGATGAATGAAGCAGGAGAGCTTAAAGGCTGTACGCTCGGAGGTCCATTTGCTTTGGATAATGCCATATCAGTAGAGACATCAAAACATAAGGGAATAACCCATCCGGTTGCAGGACATGCGGACATACTGATGGTTCCTGTAATTGAGGCGGGGAATATGTTGTATAAATCCATGGTATTCTTTGCAAGAGCCAAGAATGCAGGAATAATTGTAGGTGCAAAGGCACCGGTGGTATTGACCTCCCGTGCTGATTCAGACGAAGCAAAGCTGAACTCCATTGCCATCGGAGTACTTATGGCATGTACAAAATAAACTCTCAATGTAAATATTAGGAGGTTTTATATAATGCAAGAGACATTTCGATTGCTGATCATTAATCCGGGCTCTACTTCAACAAAGATTGCAATTTACGATAATGAGAAGCCTGTGTTGGAGCAGACTCTAAGACATTCAAACGAGGAGCTTGCTCCTTATGCCACAATAATTGACCAGTTTGAATTCAGAAAAAATGTCATACTGGAAACCTTAAATACCAACGGAATAAATATATCAAAGCTAAGCGCTGTTGTTGGCAGGGGCGGGCTGTTAAGACCAATAGAAGGCGGAACCTATAAGGTTAATGATGCTATGATTGCCGACCTGCGGATAGGTGTCCAGGGGCAGCACGCTTCAAACCTTGGAGGAATAATCGCCAATGAAATAGCTTCACAGCTTGGGATACCTGCTTTTATTGTCGATCCTGTTGTTGTTGATGAAATGGATGAGATAGCAAGATTCTCAGGGATGCCTGAAATAAAAAGGATATGCATTTGGCACCCATTGAACCAGAAAGCTGTTGCAAGAAGAGTAGCTTTTGACCTCGGGAAAAAGTATGAGGAACTGAATCTCATAATTGCACATTTGGGCGGGGGCATATCTGTAGGAGCCCATAAAAATGGCAGAACAATTGATGTAAACAATGCACTCAACGGTGAAGGGCCATTCTCACCTGAAAGATCCGGGAGCTTGCCGGTAAGCAGTCTTGTTCAGCTTTGTTACTCAGGAAAGTATACTATTGATGAAATGAACAAGAAGATTGCCGGTAATGGTGGACTGGTTGCATATCTCGGAACTAATGACGGCAGAGAAGTTGTAAAAAAGATAGAAGCCGGTGATAAGAATGCAGAGCTTGTATACAAGGCTATGGCATACCAGATTGGCAAAGAGATAGGAGCCTGTGCTGCAGTGCTTGAGGGTAAGGTAGACGCAATATGCCTGACAGGAGGGCTTGCGCATAACAAGCTTCTGACAGGTTGGATAAAGGAAATGGTAGAGTTTATAGGGGATATAAGGATATACCCCGGCGAAGATGAAATGATTGCCCTTGCGGAGGGGGGACTCAGGGTACTCCGCAAAGAAGAGGAAGCAAAGGAATACATGTAGCCTTGGGTATTCCTATTGGGTTAGGTTGCGAGTTACGAGTTACGAGTTGCGAGTGTCCGGGTAAAGGCTTCGAAGTCTTTTCCCTAAGATGCTGCGTAGCACGAGCACAGAAACCACGCGTAACGCGAAACCCGAAACGCGAAACTAAAAGATAGGGATGATCATATGTTCAATGAAAAAAGAATCAGGATAATCACAGGACATTATGGAAGCGGAAAAACAGAGTTTGCGGTCAATTATACCTTCGGCCTTGCAGCCACAGGTAAGAAAACAGCGATAGTTGACCTGGACATAGTAAATCCATATTTCCGTTCAAGAGAAATTGAACCGCAGTTTACTGAAAAGGGAATAAGAGTAATATCATCTTCGATAAAAGGCATATCCGGAGATTTACCTGCTCTTTCACCTGAAATATACACTGCTCTTCAGGATGACTCTTACGAGGTTGTGCTCGATGTAGGGGGAGACAAGGTAGGGGCAAGGGCTCTGGGAAGATATCATGAGTATTTTGACAGAGAGCCTTATGATATGTTCTTCGTATTGAATGCCAACAGGCACCAGACCAGTGATGCAGATGGGGCAGTAAGCTACCTGAAATCTATCGAGGAAAGCTCCAAGCAGAAGGTTACTGCATTGGTCAACAATACTCATCTCTGCGGCAATACTACATTAGAGGATATAATGAGAGGCCAGAGGCTGTGCGAGGATGTCTCCAAGGTCCTGGGACTTCCCATAAAATATGTGGTTGTTGAAAAGAGGTTTGTTGACCTGCTTCCCAAAGGAATCCAAGGGGAGCTGTTTCCAATAGATATATACATGAAGAAGCCTTGGGAAGATTAACTAAGCACCTTTGTATTTAAACCAATAAAAATTTATAAGGAGGTTATGTAATGGCTAAGGTAACTTTCGATGAGAACAGATGCAAAGGCTGTGAACTTTGCACCACGGTATGTCCTGCAAAAATAGTTGTTATGGATAAGGATAAGATAAATATTAAGGGCTATCATCCGGCAACAGTAAAGGAGATGGACAAGTGTACAGGATGTGCTTCCTGTGCAAGAATGTGTCCTGACGTTGTAATAACAGTAGAAAGATAAAAAAGGGGAGGTAGAAGCTTAAATGGCTAAGGAATTATGGAAGGGCAATGAAGCCGTAGCTGAAGCAGCAATCAAAGCAGGCTGCAAGTTTTTCTTCGGCTATCCGATTACACCACAGAATGAGATACCTGAGTATATGGCTATGAAAATGCCGCAGGTTGGTGGATGCTTCCTTCAGGCAGAATCCGAAGTAGCTGCTATTAATATGGTTTATGGAGCAGCAGGTGCAGGAGCAAGGGTAATGACATCCTCATCCAGCCCGGGAATAAGCTTGAAACAGGAAGGTATAACATATATTGCGGGTGCTGAACTGCCCTGCGTAGTAGTTAATATGGTAAGAGGGGGCCCAGGGCTTGGCGGAATACAGCCTGCACAGTCGGATTACTTCCAGGCTTGCAAGGGCGGCGGCCATGGCGATTACAGACTGGTTGTACTTGCACCGTCATCTGTGCAGGAAGCAGTTGACCTGGTTCAGGAAGCCTTTGATATTGCAGACCAGTACAGGAACCCGGTAATGATTCTTGGAGACGGTATGATAGGACAGATGATGGAGCCGGTTGAATTTACCGAAGTAAAAAGAAGAAAGCTGCCTGAGAAGACATGGGCTACAGTTGGCACAAAGGGAGAAAGAAAGCCGAATATTATCAACTCCCTGTATATAGAAGCAGCAGATTGCGAAAAGCATAACCTTCATTTGTTTGAAAAATACGCAGAAATTGAAAAAAATGAAGTACAGGTTGAAACTTATAACCTTGAGGGCGCAGAACTGGTATTCGCAGCATACGGAACAACAGCAAGAATAGTTAAGAATGCAATAAATTCACTTGCTAAGGAAGGAATAAAAGCAGGGCTTGTAAGACCTATAACCCTCTGGCCGTTCCCAAGCAAAGCTTTTGCAGAAGCAGCAGAAAAAGCCGGTGTTAAAGCCTTCCTGTCTGTGGAAATGAGTATGGGACAGATGGTTGAAGATGTGAGACTGGCTGTAAACGGGAAGAAGCCTGTTTACTTCTATGGAAGGACAGGCGGTATGTTCCCGACTCCTAAGGCTATTGTTGCGGAAGCCAAGAAGATATTAGGGGGTGCAAAATAATGGCAGTTGTATTTGAAAAGACTAAGGGACTGACTGATAAGCCGTTCCACTATTGTCCCGGCTGTACCCATGGGATAATACACAGGCTTGTGGCAGAATCACTTGAAGAGCTTAATCTCATAGATAAAGCTGTCGGAGTAGCTCCTGTAGGATGTGCCGTTTTCGCCTATGATTACTTCAACTGCGATATGCAGGAAGCAGCACATGGAAGAGCGCCGGCTGCTGCAACAGGTATAAAGAGAGTGCACCCTGAGTCTGCAGTATTTACTTATCAGGGCGACGGCGATCTGGCGTCGATAGGTACTGCAGAGATTGTACATGCAGCAATGAGAGGCGAGAAGATAACTACAATATTTGTAAACAATGCCATATACGGAATGACTGGAGGCCAGATGGCTCCTACAACTCTTGTAGGCCAGAAGGCAACTACAGCTCCTTACGGAAGAGATGAAAACCATGCAGGTATGCCTTTAAGAGTGAGCGAAATGCTTGCAACTATTCCTAAGGCTGTATTTGTAGAAAGAGTTTCAGTACACGATGTAAAGCATATTATCCAGGCGAAGAAAGCTATAAAGAAAGCTTTCCAGTTACAGATGGAAGGCAAAGGCTTCACACTTGTTGAAGTACTTTCCACCTGCCCGACAAACTGGGGAAAAACTCCAATAGAATCATTGAAATGGCTTCAGGAAAATATGATACCATATTTTCCGCTTGGAAACTTCAGAAACACTGAGGAGGTGAAATAATGACACATGAAATTATAATGGCAGGCTTTGGCGGACAAGGGGTTATGGCCATGGGCAAAATACTTGTTGAAGCAGCTCTAACGGAAGGGAAAAATGTGTCATGGTTGCCTTCCTACGGCCCTGAAATGCGTGGAGGCACGGCAAACTGCAGCGTTATAGTATCTGACGAGCCGATTGGAGCGCCAATAGTTACTGAAGCTACAGCAGCAATAATTATGAACAGGCCATCACTGGATAAGTTTGAAAAAGACGTAATTCCGGGTGGAGCACTTTTGATAAACAGTTCGTTGATAGACAAGAAAGCTTCAAGAGATGACATTAAGGTTTATTACGTACCGGCAAATGATATAGCAAATGAGTTGGGAACAGGCAAGATAGCCAACATTGTTATGCTGGGAGCTTACCTTGCTGTATCACATGCAGCATCAGAAGATTCAATAATGGAAATAATCAGTGAGATATTCAGCGGCAAGAAAGCCAACGTAATTCCTCTCAATAAGGAAGCGCTCTTAAGAGGAGCAGCCTGTATAAAATAATAAAAAATTAAACCATCCCGAAACCAAACCAAACCTCCATCTTCCATCCTCCTTTCGGGGTGGTTTTTTTTTCATTTTTGCCGGTAATAATCCCAATTGTACAAGCATACATTGTATAAAAGTTTGTACAAAGGGGGTAGGTCAGATATGGCAGGGTTTCCATTAACCACAGCTTTTCTCAGGGTGATTGAGGAAACGGCATTGAAAAATGGGGCAAAAAGGATAAACAAGATCTGGCTGACAGTGGGTAAAGGGATGTTTTTTAAGGGGAATACCTCAGCATATTTGGAGTATATTCTTAAAGGCACTGCAGCCAGGGATGCAGAAATATATATAAAGCACGGGGATACGGCAGGAAAATGCCGTTATTGCGGACTGGTTTTCGACAATGAAAAGGACGTCGCCTGTCCTGAGTGCGGAAGAATAAGTGATAGCATATCACTAGAAAAAAGGTTTATTATTGATATTATGGAAATAGAAAAATAAAGGAAAAGCCTGGCTTCTGCCAGGCTTCTGCTATTCGTAAGCTGTATCGGATTTTTTGACTACATAGACTCCATACAATAGAGTAGCAGCTGCCATCACCCATGGGAATACTACTCCGAACAAATGAGGTATATGTGAATATACGAGGCTGTCCTCAAAAATCATTTTGAATGCTGTATGAGCAAGTATGGCTCCGCCTATATATATTGCAATTCTGTATTTCTTCATAAGGCTAGCTACAAACTGGCTTCCAAAAAAAAGTACAGGTATATTCAAGGCTATTCCGAATATTATCAGTAGTACATTGCCGTCTGCGGCACCGGCTATAGCCAGCACATTGTCCAAGCTCATGCTGACATCCGCTATTATAATTATTCCGACAGCTTCCCAGAACTTGTTGGCTTGCTTGACATTGGAACTTTCTTCTTCGCCGGTTTCAGGCTTTACAAAATCCCAGGTAATCTTTATAAGCAACAGGCCGCCTATAAGCTTAATCGGAACTGTACTTACAGAAAGCAATATCGTCATAAAACAGGCAAAAAGAATTCTTAGGCCTATTGCCCCTGAAATTCCATAAATTGTTGCCTTTCTTGAGTAACTAGACGGCAGATTTTTTGTGGCAAGTGCAATGACCCCAATATTGTCTGCACATAGCGTTAAATCGAGTATGGCTATTTGCAATGCTCCAAGGAATAATGGCAGAATGTTTTCCATAAATACTACCCCCGTTTCAGCAATAATTTTTACGCACGAGATTATACAAATCAATTTCATATTGCAATTATGCAAGAAGTCTTGCATAATTAGTATAGGATTGCAATATTCGGTGCAATATCACACAAAATCTATTCTATCACAGCTATAGAATAAAGAATAACTGAATTATTACCTAAAATTTGCTAAAAACCTTGAAATATCATTGCAATTGCCGGTTGTAATCACAAAAACTTAGCGGCATATCAAAATGCTTCATTACAATTGGCATAGCATTGGATTGTAAATTAAAAAGTATTTAATGGTTAAAAATATCACATGGCTGTACAGTCTGATTAACAAAGAGTATAATGATATGTGGTTTACATATATTGCATACAAAATACAAAAAAGAGAGTGAGGAATTTTAATGGAGTACATCGTTTTCTTACTTGTTTTTCCACTGCTTGTTTCAATTCCAATGCTCTTTATAAAGCGTGATTCACTAAGAGATGTGATAGTAAAAACATCAGGTATTTTGCTTCTTGTAGCCTCTGTCTTTATGTTTGCGGCTAATTTGGAAGAGAGTGTAACCTATCATTCCCTGGATGGGAAAATAATTAGTGAGCTTATGTTTTATGCAGAGTTGGCACTGGGAGCATATATATTTTACCTTGGAATACACAATAAAAGGTATATTGTATCGGCTCTCATAACAGTCCAGGTACTGCTGTCAATGTACTATGAGACTGCAAGCGAGGCACATAATACGGTCAGTAACTATTTCTATATAGATAGGTTTTCTGTAATTATGGTTCTCGTTATTGGAATCATTGGAAGCCTTATCTGTATATATGCCTTGGGGTATATGAAGGATTTTCATCATCACAACAAAGAGATAAAAGACAATAGAAGGCTGTTTTTCTTTATAATTTTTGTATTTTTATCTGCTATGTTTGGCATTGTACTTTCAAACAATCTTATGTGGATATTCTTCTTCTGGGAAATTACAACTCTTTCTTCATATTTGCTAATAGGTTATACAAAAACTCCGGAGGCAGTGAACAATGCCTTCAGAGCTTTGATAATGAACCTTCTGGGAGGACTGGCATTTATTATTGCAATCGGTTATCTTTCAGCAATGGGAGAATCTATTGAGTTAAGCAATTTGCTTTCAATAAGAAATGCAAGCTATGCCATAATACCGGCAGCACTGCTTGCCTTTGCCGGTTTGGCAAAATCGGCGCAGATGCCCTTTTCCAGCTGGCTTCTCGGAGCAATGGTTGCTCCTACGCCGGTATCGGCACTGCTTCATTCCAGTACTATGGTAAAGGCGGGAGTATATATAATAATAAGAGTGGCACCGATATTGGAGGGAACTGTAACAGGGTTTATAGTGACCCTGGTTGGAGGTATAACCTTCCTTCTGGCATCCTGCATTGCAGTGTCTCAGAGCAATGCGAAAAAACTCCTTGCATATTCCACTATAGCAAATTTAGGGTTGATAGTAGCCTGTGGCGGAATAGGAACTTATGAATCAATATGGGCTGCGGTTTTGCTGGTGATTTTCCATGCAACAGCCAAATCACTACTGTTTCTTTGTGTAGGAACAGTAGAACACAACATTGGAAGCAGGGATATCGAGGATATGGACGGGCTTATAAGGACCATGCCCAAGATGGCGGTAATGCTTGTTATAGGTATAGCAGGAATGTTCGTGGCCCCCTTCGGAATGCTTATTAGTAAATGGGCTGCACTTAAGGCTTTTATAGATTTTAATCCTATAATGGCAATATTGTTAGCCTTCGGCAGTGCGCCGACAATGTTCTTCTGGACAAAATGGCTTGGGAAAATAACTACTGTAATTGATAATAAAGAAAATATAGAAAGCAAGGTTAACATAGGGGAGTGGGTGCCGCTTTTCATACTTGCATTTTTGACGATTTTGGTCTGTGCTATATTCCCGTTGATCTCGTCTACACTGGTAGAGCCTTACCTGCGTTCAGCTTATGGAATTGCTGTAAGCCTGAGCAAAGGGAACATTGTAATAATGCTGATTATGCTGGGATTGGTAATGCTTTTGCCGATAAGAATGCTTATCCCGAGAAAAGGGTTGAAATATACAACTGCTTATATGAATGGCACAAATGTAGCTGACAGTAGCAAATTCCAGGGCTCCATGGGAAAGGAAATGGAGCTGCAGATGAGAAACTACTATCTGGGTGACTATTTCAACGAAAGGAAGCTTATGAATGCAGGCACTTTTGCATGTATTGCCCTGTTAGTAATGATGCTTGAGGTGATATTCATATGAACCAGGCTGTTATAATTATTCTGTATGTTTTGATTACTCCTTTTGCAGGCGGATTGCTTGCAGGTATAGACAGAAAAATATCTGCAAGAATGCAGGGCAGGTTCGGACCTCCGGTTTTGCAGCCATTCTATGATGTTATGAAGCTTCTGCAAAAGGAAGAGCGGATAGTGAACAATCTGCAGAACTTTTACATTTACAATTTTTTATTTTTTATAATTTTCACCGGCGGTCTGTTCATGCTGGGTGATGACATACTTCTTGTAATTTTTGCACTGACTCTGGCCAGCATATTTTTAGTCCTGGCAGCATATGCCACTCATTCACCCTACAGCAATATAGGGGCTGAAAGGGAGCTTATACAGATGATGGCCTATGAGCCGATGATGTTAATGCTTGCCATGGGAATATACCTGGTGACAGGAAGCTTTATCGTGGAAAACATAGTGGCTTTTGAAAAACCGCTTATACTATATCTTCCGGGAGTATTTATCGGGTTTGTATTCATACTTACAATAAAATTCAGGAAGTCTCCCTTTGATTTATCCATGTCACATCATGCCCATCAGGAGATAGTCAAGGGTTTGACCACGGAGTTCACCGGAAGGACTCTGGCGGCTATAGAAGTGGCTCACTGGTATGAAAATGTTTATCTTTTAGGTTTTGTTTACTTGTTTTTTGCAAATAATCCTGTTGTAGGCGTAACAGCAGCACTGCTGACATATTTTGCAGAGATAATTATTGATAACTGCAGTGCAAGGTTCAAATGGCAGTTTGCCATTAAGAGTACCTGGCTGGTTACAATATTGGTAGGTTTGACTAACATTCTGGTCATATACCTGATCTAGTGCTTTTTAACACAGCAAAATTCCAGACCTTCAAAGTGTTGAAAAGTACATCCATAATTAAGTGCCTCGCTCACTTTAAAAGTAATATGCGTTACGAGGCACAAGCGAGGTGAAAAAAGATGGCTTTTTTTAAAAAGTCTCCATGGATAATACATTATGACGGTACAAGCTGCAACGGATGCGACATAGAGGTGCTTGCATGCCTGACACCGGTATATGATGTGGAGAGGTTCGGCATTGTGAATACCGGTAACCCGAAGCATGCTGATATTCTGCTCATAACAGGCTCGGTGAACGAGCAGAATAAACCTGTGGTAAAGAATATCTATGATCAGATGCCTGATCCTAAGGTAGTGGTTGCCGTAGGCATCTGCGCTACTTCAGGCGGTATCTTCAAAGAGTGCTATAATGTAATGGGGGGAGTGGACACAGTTATCCCCGTGGATGTATATGTTCCAGGTTGTGCTGCAAGGCCGGAGTCTATAATAGACGGCGTTGTGAAGAGCTTGGAAATACTTGAGGGAAAGTACAAAAAAATGAAGGAAGGCAAACAGTAGAAGGTGATTAAGTATGAGTGAAGAACAGAAAATCAAAACCATTGAAGCTGATGAGCTTTTGAACAGGGTGGCTGAACTTCGTGAACAAGGCTACAGGCTTGTTCAGTTAGGATGTACCAGGCTTAAATACTTTGAACTGAATTACTCCTTTGATAGGGACCTGAAATTTGTTAACCTCAGGTTGAATATATTGCCGGGTTTTGAAGTGAACAGTATAACAAGCATATACGAGGGAGCTTTCCTGTATGAAAACGAGATTCATGACCTGTTCGGGGTGAAGTTCAGGCATATAAACATAGATTACAGTGGAAACCTGTATAAGACCGCAGTAAAAACACCCTTTGACTGCGAAAAGGATGAAAGGTAGGAAGGAGATATTCCATGGCTAAGAGAACGGTTATTCCTTTCGGACCGCAGCACCCTGTACTTCCGGAGCCAATACATCTGGATCTGGTGCTGGAGGATGAAAGAGTAGTAGAAGCAATACCTTCCATAGGATATGTGCATAGAGGCTTGGAAGCTCTTGTAAAGAAAAAGGATTTTGTTGAATATACCTATGTAGCTGAAAGAATATGCGGAATCTGCAGCTTCATACACGGGTTGGGCTACTGCCAGGCTATAGAAGAAATAATGAAGATAGAGGTACCTGAAAGAGCGTTATACCTCCGAACAATATGGGCAGAATTCTCAAGGATTCACAGCCATATACTCTGGTTAGGACTGCTGGCCGATGCATTCGGGTTTGAAAGTCTTTTCATGCACTCCTGGAGGATCAGGGAAAAGGTATTGGATATTATGGAAGAGACCACGGGGGGCAGAGTAATATTCAGTGCCTGCAAGATCGGCGGAGTCAGGAAGGATATAGAAGCAGACACCTTAAGCCGCATAAAGAACCTTTTGACAGAAATAGAAAAAGAGATAAAGGAAATCACAGATGTATTCATGGAGGATTACACTGTAAAGACAAGGCTGGTCGGTATCGGAGTGCTGACCAGGGAGGAAGCATATTCATTGGGCGCGGTAGGTCCGGTGCTGCGAGGCAGCGGAGTCTCACAGGACATGAGGAAGCTCGGATATGCAGCTTATGACCGTGTGGACTTTGAACCTATAGTGGAAACTGCAGGAGACAGCTATTCAAGATGTGTAGTCAGGATTCGTGAAATATATCAATCAATAGATATTATCAGGCAATGTATAAGTAAGATTCCCTCCGGACCGGTGGAAATAAAGGTTGCAGGGAACCCGGACGGAGAATATTTTGCAAGGCTGGAGCAGCCGAGAGGAGAAGTTATTTATTATGTTAAGGGAAATGGGACTAAGTTTCTGGACAGAGTGAGAGTAAGGACCCCTACCTTTGCAAATATACCGGCACTCCTTCAAATGGTTAAGGGCTGTGATCTGGCTGATGTGCCGATTTTAGTCGTAACTATCGACCCTTGCATCAGCTGCACTGAGAGGTGATATTATGCAGCAGTTGAAATTTATAAAAACAATCATGAAAAGCCTTGCGGGGAAACCTGCAACAGGCATGTATCCTGTAAAGAAGCGGGAATTTTACGGTAATACCAGAGGAAGAATAGGTATTAATATTGAGAACTGTGTATACTGCGGGATATGCTCGAAAAAATGCCCGACAGGCGCGATAAAGGTCGGCAGACCTGAAAAGGTATGGGAAATCGATAGATTGAAATGCATCGTATGCAATTACTGCGTAGAATCCTGTCCCCAAAAGTGCCTTGCTACGGGAAACCAATACTCTTCTCCGACAACTATAAAGGAAAGGGAAGTATTCAAGGATGCACGAATACCCGATAACGCAGCAGATAGTTAAGCTGGCGGTGGAAAGCGCAGAAGAAAACAAAGCGGCCCGAATCATAAAAATCGGGTTGGTGGTCGGGGAAATGACCGGCTTTGTAGGAGATTCAATAAAAATGTATTTTGACGCAATAGCAGAAGGTACATTGGCTGAAGGTGCAGAGCTATACATCAGGTATGTGAAGCCAAAGCTTCGATGCACCAATTGCGGGGAATACTTCGAAAGACAAAAGTACAACTTTACTTGCCCGGGCTGTAATGGCCAGGGTATCCCTACTGAGATAGGAAAGGAATTTTATATAGAAGATATAGAGATAGAAGGGTAACCAAGGGGTGGTCACATGAATATCAAAAAAGTGGAAGTTATGAAAAACATATATGGCGAAAATACCGAAATTGCCGTGGAGATCAACAAAGGCCTGTCAGAGCAGGGGGTCTTTGTTGTGAACGTAATGGGTGCACCCGGTGCAGGCAAGACCTCGACGCTTATACAGATAATCAAGCAGCTTAACGGGATTAAGCCTTACGTGGTGGAAGGAGACATAGAATCCGACATCGATACCCGAACCTTCAAAGCCATGGGGGTAGAAGCAATACAGATTAATACCCATGGGGCCTGTCATTTGGATTCCCCAATGCTTAAAGAAGCTTTGGGAGATATGAGCTTCAGGGAAGGCGGCATCCTGTTCATTGAAAATGTTGGAAATCTGGTTTGTCCGGCTGAGTTTGTAATCGGAGAGCATATAAAGATGCTCATCTGCTCTGTAACTGAAGGCAGTGACAAACCGTACAAATATCCCCTTGCCTTTGAAAAGGCGGATGTAATAATATTAAATAAATGCGACCTTAAGCCTTACCTGGATTTTGACAGCGACTACTTCTACAAGGGCGTAAAGAACCTTAACGGGAATGCACCTGTATTTGAAGTGTCAGGCAAGACAGGTGATGGCTTCGGGGATGCAGTGAAGTGGCTTGAAGACAAATTGAAATAAGTAGGGATAATAGTATGTTTACGATAGAGTATCGTATTTGGGGAGTTGTACAGGGTGTAGGTTTCAGGCCCTTTATCGCGAGATTGGCTTATGAAAACCATTTGACAGGACATGTATATAACCTTGGCGGTGGAGTGTGCATAACCGTTACAGGCCGGCAGGATGACCTGGATTGCTTTGAAAAAGGAATAATTGAAGGAAAACCCCAGCCCTCAGAAATAGTACACATGGAAAAGAGAATACTGGAGGAGGTCCGGAATTATCCGGACTTTACAATCAGCGAAAGTGCAGAAGGGGAAAATGACATTGTATTCATTTCCCCTGATTTGTCTATATGCGGCAATTGCGAGAAGGAACTTTCTGACCCGGAAGATAAGAGATTCGAGCACCCTTTCATAAGCTGCATGGAGTGCGGCCCACGTTACAGCATAATTGACAGGATTCCTTATGACAGAGATAATACTTCCATGATAGAATTCGATATGTGTGATTTTTGTGAGCATCAGTATAAAAGCAGTGAAGAACGGAGGTTTCATGCACAGACAATTTCCTGCCATAACTGCGGCCCGCAGCTTGCTTTTGACGGGAAAGACAAGGAACGGTGCTTTGGAGCTGCTGCCCTTCGAAAGACAATTGAAGCTTTGAATAATGGAAGTATAATTGCAATAAAGGGAATAGGGGGATACCACCTGGCCTGCAGTGCAATGGATGAAGGCGCCGTCAGAAGGCTCAGAAATCTGAAGGGCCGGGAGGAAAAACCCTTTGCCGTCATGTTCCGGAACCTGGATGGAATCAAAAAGCATTGTATGGTATCCGAAAAGGAGAGCAGTCTGCTTCAAGGCAAGGAAAAGCCTATAGTACTCCTGAAAAAGAAAGGTTCTTCGATACCTGAAGAGGTTGGCAAGGGAAGCCGTTATACAGGATGCTTCCTGCCGTATACGGCACTTCAGGAGCTTATACTGAAAGAAACGCCTCCCTTGGTGATGACAAGTGCCAATATTTCCGACAGCCCGATTATAAAGGATAATGATAAGATGCTTGCCAATATTTCCGGCAGCCTTGACGGGGTGCTGCATAACAAAAGGGACATAAGGATAGGTATTGATGATTCGGTAATAAAGGCAGTAGACGATGATGTGCAGTTTGTACGGCGGGCAAGAGGGTATGTTCCGCTTCCGGTATATATAAAGGGAGCAGATAAACAGTACAGGGGTGACATTCTTGCTACCGGAGGGCATTTAAAAAATACCTTCTGCCTCCTGAAGCACAGCGACAGGATGTCAGGGAGCCTGGCATACCTGAGCCAGCATATCGGAGATCTGGATAATCTCGATACCTATGATAACTATCTGCATAATATTGAACGTATGAAGGCTTTAATGAAAATAAACCCGGAAAGGGTATGCTGCGACCTGCACCCGGGTTATGGGTCCACAGGCTATGCAGAGAGCCTGGGAACAGAGCTTGTAAAGGTTCAGCACCATTATGCCCATATAGCATCAGTAATGGCGGAAAAGGGAGTCTTTGACGAAGTGATAGGCATTGCCTATGACGGAACAGGCTATGGAACTGACGGCAGGATTTGGGGAGGCGAGTTCCTCATATGCTCTCCTTCCGGCTTTAAAAGAGCTGCACATTTGCGCTACATTCCTATGCCCGGCGGGGACAGCTCCGTAAGGGAAGCCTGGAAGTCAGCCAGTGCATACCTGTATTCCGCAGGCCTGGAAGGCTATATAAGGGATGAGAGATGGGGACTTTTAAAGAAGGCTATGGATAATGGGCTTAACATTGTGGAATCTTCAGGCATGGGAAGACTTTTCGATGCTGTAGGCTCAATACTTGACATTAACCATACCGACAATTATGAAGGAGAAAGTGCAATACTGCTGGAAAATAAAGCGGCAGAATATATGCAGGCTGAAGAAAACAGGGATATCAGGCCCTATGGGTTTGATATCGAGGATATAAACGGCATTTTCAACATAAATATGAATGCTTGTATCGGGAAAATCGTTGAAGACAAGTTTTCCAAACAGGATATAGCTGTCATTTCATACAGGTTCCACAGGACAGTGGCTGAGGCTACGGTGGAAACCTGCCGCATGCTAAGGGATAGGTCCGGTATAAACAAGGTGGCTGTGAGCGGAGGAGTATTCCAGAATGAAGTGCTTTTCAGGATGGTTTTGAGTCAGCTCAGGCTTAATGGGTTTGGAGTGTTTTATAATACAGTTGTCCCTCCTAATGATGGAGGTATATCACTGGGTCAGGCTTTTGCAGGTATTTTTGGGGAGGTAAAATAGATGTGTGTTGCTGTACCGGGAAAGGTAATTGAAATAAAAGGGACCGCAGGCAAGGTAGATTTTGGAGGAAATATCCTTGATATCAATTTGGGTCTTGTAGAAGCAAAGACAGGGGATTATGTCCTGGTGCACGCCGGCTGTGCGCTGGAAGTGCTTGCAGAGGATAAGGCAAACGAAATAATCAGGCTCTTTGAAGAACTGCAGGAGGCCCTAAATGAATAATATCAGTGAAATAATTGCATTTTTACATGATTATGACGGTCCTGAGTTAAGGCTCATGGAGGTATGCGGCACTCACACGGACAGTATTTTCAAAAATGGAATCCGGAGCCTCATTTCTCCTAAAATAAAGCTTATATCAGGTCCTGGATGTCCTGTATGTGTGACCTCTGCGGCATATATAGACAAGGCATGCAGCCTTTCAAGGGAGAATGGCTGCAGGGTATATACCTTCGGAGACATGATGAAGGTTGCAGGAAGCAGGGGGTCCCTTGCGGCTGCAAAGGCAGAGGGTGCGGATATCAGGATAATGTATTCACCGATGGAGGTACTGGAAAAGGCTGCAGAAGACACGGAAACCATGCACGTTGTTGCTGCAGTGGGTTTTGAAACGACAGTACCTGCCTATGCCTTGCTATTGGAAAAGTGTATTGAAAGGGGTCTTGGTAATGTAAAGCTGCTTACTTCCCTTAAAAGCATTTTTCCGGCATTGGATTATGTTTGCAGGTCAAATAATAATATAGACGGCTTCATAGGTCCCGGTCATGTAAGTGTGATTACAGGCGAGGAGGCCTATGAGGAACTGGGAAGGAAATATAAAAAGCCTTTTGTCATAACAGGTTTTTCAGCCGAACATATACTGCTCTCGATTTATGACCTGGTAAGGCAAGTACTCCAGAAAAGCTTCAAGGTCCATAACCTCTACGGCAGTGTTGTACGCCGGGAGGGCAACCGTAAGGCTGCTTTTATGATAGACAAATACTTTGACAGGGCTGATGCAATGTGGAGAGGTCTGGGCAGGATAGAAGGCTCGGGTTACCGTTTGAAGGAGAAATACAGAGCTTTTGAGATAGAGTATGATGATTCTGCAGCAGATGAACTTGCAAAGGGCTGCAGCTGCGGTGATGTGATAATGGGGAAAATAAACCCTAATGAGTGCAAAATGTTCGGAAGCATATGCACTCCACAAAAACCAATGGGCCCGTGCATGGTTTCAGCTGAAGGTAGTTGTGGAATATGGTATAGGTACAAATGAAAAATGTGATATTTTCATTTGGCCTGGTGTTCTATAGCAGGGAAAGGATGAACTAGAGTATGAAAATTGAGATGGCTCACGGGAGCGGCGGGAAGTCCACTACCGAGCTTATAAGCAATATTTTTGCCAGGTATTTTAAAAATGACATACTGGATAGGATGGAAGATGCTGCAGTGCTGGATTTGGGCAGCTCCAGGATAGCCTTTACTACTGATTCCTTTGTGGTAAAGCCTATTTTCTTCAATGGCGGGGATATAGGCAAGCTTTCCGTCTGCGGTACTGTTAATGACCTCTTGATGATGGGAGCAGAGCCCAGGTATCTGACCTGCGGATTTATACTGGAGGAGGGCCTGGAGCTTTCAGAGCTGGAGAAGGTAGTGAGTTCAATGAGTGAAGCTGCTCTGGAAGCGGGAGTTGTAATTGCCGCCGGGGATACCAAGGTTGTTGAAGGCAGCGGAGGACTTTATATAAATACATCCGGAATCGGCACTTTAAGGGACGGCATCAATATAAGCGCATATGGCGCAAGACCGGGGGATGCAGTCATATTGAGCGGCAGTCTTGGCAATCATCATGCATGCATACTGTCACAAAGGATGGGAATAAGCAATAATATATCCAGTGACTGTGCACCCTTGACTGAAATGGCAGCCAGGCTTATAAATGCAGATGTGAATGTAAAGACTATGAGGGATGTAACCAGAGGAGGGCTTGCCACCGTACTGAATGAAATAGCGGGCAGCTCGTCTGTTTCCATAAACATATCGGAAGACAGGATACCTGTTGATGAAGCTGTACAAAGCTTTTGCGGCATACTTGGACTTGATCCCTTATACATGGGAAATGAAGGCAAAATGATATGTATAGTACCGGATGTTGATGCTCAAAAGGCACTGGAAATAATAAAAGAGAGCAGGTACGGAGAAAAGGCGGCAATAATCGGCAGGGTGGAACAGGAAGGCAATGCAAGAGTTTCCTTGACTACAAGGCTCGGGGGCAGACGTATAGTCGATGTGCTTGTAGGGGAAGGGCTTCCGAGAATATGCTGATATATTATTAAGGGTATTCCTTGCGGGCTTGGTTGCGCGTTTCTCGTTACGCGTTTCGAGTGGTTTTCTTGAGGAAACCCTTCGAAGCTCTGCTAAAAACTCGAGACGAGTGACTAGCAACTTAAATTTCCCCTTGACTAATTCCATTAAATTGCATAAAATATACTATAAATATCTAAATATTAGAGTTCAATGATCCGGAAAAGTATCGGATGTTCATTATTCCAAGAGAGCCGGGGTAAGGTGAGAGCCTGGCAGTAATGACACCGGGAAAAGAGCCGGGGAGGTTCCGGTCAAAAAGGCGCACGCTTCAAGTAAACCGGACGTATGCCGGCGATAAGGGCTTGAGAGGGCTGTTGTTCATAGCGCAAAGCGCAAGACAGCAAGCCAATTAGAGTGGTAACGCGGTAACTCCGTCTCTTTGCAGAGATGGGGTTTTTATTTTGGTATGTAATGTTTTAATTGTTGAATAATAAATGATATCGGAGGGATATGTATGGATTTTAAAGTGGAAATAGCGAAAAAAATAAGCAGTTTAGTGGATATGGAATTTGATAAAGTCATGGGGCTTATTGAGATTCCGCCGCAGACAAACATGGGAGACTATGCCTTTCCTTGCTTTCAGCTTGCAAAGGTTATGAGGAAATCTCCGAATATGATTGCTGCAGAGCTTTCAGGCAAGGTACAGGCAGACAATATAGTTGAAAAAGCTGAAGCAGCAGGAGGCTATCTGAACTTCTTCGTCAACAGGAAGGAATATATAAAGGATTTGGTGGAAGAGGTCCTGGAGAAGGGTGAAAAGTTCGGAAGCTCGGACGCCGGAGAAGGGAAAAATGTAATTGTTGAGTTCTCTTCAGTTAATGTAGCAAAACCCTTCCATGTAGGCCACCTGTTCAATACAGTGTTGGGCAGCGCCCTTGAAAAGGTTTATAAGCATTCAGGCTACAATACAATCAGAATAAACCATCTCGGGGATTGGGGAACCCAGTTTGGGAAGCTCATATCTGCCTGCAAGAGGTGGATAAATGAAGAAGCTCTTGAGAAGGAGCCTATAAGTGAACTTTTCAGGATATACGTTAAGTTCCATGAGGAAGCTGAAAAAGATCCGTCCCTTGAGGATGAAGCAAGAGCATACTTCAAAAAGCTTGAGGATGGTGATCCTGAGATAACCGGCCTGTGGCAGAGGTTCAAGGATTTGAGCCTTAGAGAATTCAGCGAGATTTATAATATGCTGAACGTAGAGTTTGATTCTTATGCCGGAGAAAGCTTTTACAGTGACAAAATGGACGAGGTAGTCCGGATGCTTCGTGAGAAAAACCTGCTTAAGGAGAGCAACGGAGCCAGAATTGTAGATTTGGAGCAGTTCAACCTGCCTCCAATAATGATACTGAAATCTGACGGTGCGACAATCTACGCTACCAGGGACCTGGCTGCAGCAATATATAGGAAGAGGACCTATGACTTCTATAAGAACATATATGTGGTGGGTGGAACACAATCACTGCATTTTAACCAGATTTTCAGTACCCTGGGGCTGATGGGCTTTGAATGGGGCAAGGACTGCGTACACATAGGCCACGGCCTTGTAAAGTTTGCAGATAAGAAGCTTTCAACCCGAAAAGGCGATGTAGTTTTTGCAAAGGATGTAATGAATGAAGCTGCCCATAAGACTTTAGAGGTAATAGAGAATAAGAACCCGAACCTGGAGAATAAGGAAGCGGTTGCAAAGATGGTTGGTATGGGGGCACTCATTTACACCTTCCTCAAGAACAACAGGGAAAAGGATGTTGTTTTCACCTGGGAGGATGCCTTGAACTTTGACGGAGATTCAGGCCCATACGTTCAGTACACCTACGTGCGTGGCATAAGCATATTGAGAAAGGCCGGGAATGTACCCGATACAGCCGATTTAAGCTATCTTTCCTCCGAGGATGAGTTCCAGCTGGTTAAGCTTTTAGGGGCCTTCAAGGATTCAGTGAAGGAAGCGGTAGAGAGGTATGAGCCCTTTGTAGTTGTTCGACATGTTACAGAAATTGCTAAGGCTTATAACAAGTTCTACAATACCCATCCGATATTGAATGCTGATGAAAATGTGAAGAATGCAAGACTGCAGCTTACAAAGGCAGTAGGAATTGTAATAAAGGCGGGTTTGGGCCTTGTAGGCATAGATACTCCTGAAAATATGTAAATATATTGAGCCCCTGCATATTTTCTGCATGATATCACGAACACAAATAAATCAATACACTCTGACAATGTGTGAAAGGTAGTGTGAGCAATGACAAATGATCAGGATCAGATTAGACAAGATCTTGCAAACAATAGTCTAAGCGTTGCAGAAGTATTGAGCATTGTAAATTTTGAAGGCTACCGCCTTATGGCAGGGGAGGGTGGACTGAAAAACCGTTGTTGTCATATGATTACTTTGGAGACACCGGAAGGTATTGAATGGTTGCAAGGGGGAGAATTCCTTCTGACATCCGGGTTTGCATTTAAAGATAACCCTGAAGCCTGGAGTACTGTTATAACCAGGGCTCATAAGAGGGGAGTAGCAGCAATAGCAATAAAAGAAAAAAGGTACTTACCTAATGTTCCAAAGGAGATGTTGGATCAGGCCAACCAATGTAATCTACCCCTGGTGTCCCTCCCTCGCGATGCTATTTATACAGATAAAATTGCGGCCTTTTATGAAGCGTTGTTTTATATCAAAAACGAATATCTTATACAGGCTAAAGACTTGGATGAGCGATTGCTGAATCTTGTTTTTGATAAGAAAAAAGCAGACGAAGTAGTAGTGGGACTTTCCGGACTTACTAATGCATCCATAGCTGTTTATGATGCAGCATTTTTTGAAATTTCAAGCTGCCTGATTAAGAAGACACATAAAGCAGTTTTGGAAAATGCTGTAGAGATGGATTTATTTAATGATGCACGGCAAATTAGTAAAAACTACAGCTTAGAGTTGGGTGAGAAGACATATTATGTGAACTATTTTCTGATGCCTTCTGATGGAGTTGCAAGCTATATGTGTGTTGTGAGCGACATGGAAATCAGCATTCTTCAGGAAAATACGATTCGCTATGGCTGTCTGATATTCTCACTTAAGGTAAAAAAAGAAGAACAGCAAAGTCTCAAAGAAATTAAGATAAAGCGGTCACTTACGGAATTAATTTTAAATAATGTAAATCTTGGGAAAGACTTTTATAACAGTATTGAATATGATTATTCCTGGAATGCGAAGAAAAATGCAATTGGATTAATCATTACTTCTGAGAATACAGGAAAAGTTTCTGATGATAGTGATATACAAAATATGAAGCTATATCTTTATAGTATTATCAACAGAATATTTGAAAGAATTGAATACTTGATAACAGAAAGAAAAAACAGCATACTAATTTTTTTTGGAATTAATAAAATTGAAGATATGGATGAAATGCTAAAGACAATTAAGCTGTATTTAAAGAAATACGATAACAAGAACATACGATCAACATTCGGAATATCGCGTATATATAAATCAATTAGAGATGTTCCTGAAATGTATAATGATTGCATGATTACCACGATGTTTGATAGACAGAATGAAATCACGTACTATGATCTACTTGATACTGTTAAGCTTATTTATCCGCTTAAAGATGACAAGCAGTTCCTTGAATATTATAAGAAGACCATTGAAGTATTGATGGATTATGATAAAAAGTATGACGGAGAACTTATTCAAACTCTCAAGTGTTATTATGATTGTAATATGAATAAGAAAGACACCGCAAAAAGTTTATTTATTCATGTCGAAACTCTCCGATACAGGCTGAATAAAATTGAACAGCTTACGGGATATACTTTAGATACATCAGAGGGATTGCTCATTTTGCAATTAGGAATTAAGCTTCACTGCATAATAGGTGACTATAAATAAAAGCCATTTGTTTTAAAATGCACTTTCAGTTATGTAATATCATAATTGGAAGTGCATTAATTTATGATTTCACATAGAAATATCAGCATGTGTTTTTTTCAGGATGTGTTATAATCTTAATAACATATCAAGCCGTTCAGGTAACTTTAGATTATTCTAGATTCAATTTGATAAAGCATATAATTTTTTACTACCCAATAAGGTAATTATATTTTTGAAAACTGCAATTTAATCATCAAATAAGAGATAATAATTCGACAAAATTCATTTTTCAGAAAATTCAATACCGTTAGAGGTATTGCTTTATACATAAATAAACATAAAGGGGAGGAAGAAAGATGAATAAGAAAGCATTAGTACCATTACTCGTACTTGTTATGGTAGTTGCTTCGGTATTAAGCGGATGTTCAAGCAGCAGTACTGTCAGCAAAGAACCTGAGGTAAAAGAGATCAAAATAGGTGTCTTTGGTCCTTTGACAGGTACTATGGCAATTGGAGGGACTCATCAGCAGGATGGCGTTCAGTATGCAGTTGACAAGATCAATGAAGCAGGCGGATTGCTGGGGGCAAAACTTGTTCCAATTTTCGAGGATACTGAAGGTAATGCGCAGAATGCAGTTAACATCATGAATAAATTTCTTTACAAGGATGAAGTACTTGCAACAATCGGTTCCAATAATAGTCCAGAGGTATTGGCAGTACTCGATATGATAGCTAAAGCAAAAACTCCTCATATTGTACCATCAGGTGTTGCCGGTGCAATTACAAAATCAGGCAATGAATTTGTATTTCGTATCACGGCTACAGACGTTGTATATTCAAAAGGTCTTGTTGACTTTGCAATAAATGAACTAAAGGCAAAAAAAATAGCAATAATTCATGATACAAACGACTATGGCCAAGGTGGTATGGCAATGGTAACTGAGAACATGAAGACAGCAGGCCTTGAACCCGTTGTTGTTGAGGGATACACTACCGGAACTAAGGATTTTTCTCCTTCGCTTCTGAAAGTAAAGTCAGCAGGTGCTGATGCTATAATAATCTGGGGAAATTACACAGAAGGAGCACAACTTGTTCGCCAGATAAAAGAGCTTGCTATTCCGGGCGAAGTTCTGTTATCCACAGGGGTTACCATTGGTAATTTCTATGAACTGGCAGGTGACGCAGCGGATAACCTTTATGGAATAACTTCAGGCTTTAGCCCTGAAAGGCCGGATGAAGTTGCTCAGGGCTTTGTAAAAGAATTTAATGACAAAAAAGGTTATATTCCGGACATCAATGTCGTACTGGCATATGATGCTATAAATGTTCTTGCTAAGGCTATAAATGATGCAGGAACAACTGACAGAGTTGCTGTACGTGATGCTCTCCGGAAAATTCAAAACTATGAGGCAGTAAGCGGCCCAGTATCATTCAGAGAGAATGGGGAGGGTGGCACAAATTCCTTGATATTCAAAATTGAAAAAGGTAAAGTTAAACTTTATTAAGATCAAATCATAATTGAATTGCTCTACTGGAACTGCTGCATGCTGAATACTCAAATAATACAGTTCTGGTAGAATATTTATAAATGCCTGCAGAGGGATTTCAATAACATAAAATAGTTACGAATGGAGAGAAGGCATTGATTACTAAATTGAAGATAGATAATGAAGCTCAATGCGTTGGGTGCCGTCAGTGTGAACTTGCATGCAGCACTTTTCATGGAGGCGAATTTGCACCATGGCTGTCCAGAGTTGCTATCCAACGTAATGAGGCCATCAAATTAGCCAAACCTTGCATTTGTCATCAATGTAAAAATGCTAAATGTCAGAGTGCTTGCCCTACCCATGCAATTAATCCGGATAATAACGGTATACTTGTGGTAAATTCAGAACTATGTGATGGCTGCGGGGCATGCATCACTGCATGCCCATTCAACGCTATGGGCAAGGACCATATGAAACAAAAGGCTTATAAATGTGATTTGTGCGGTGGGGAGCCTAAATGCGTAAAAGCTTGTCCCGCACATGTCCTGATAGTGGAGGTGCATTGATATGCGAAAGGTGAATGAGTGCAGGGTTTTGCATGTCAATTTGGCTGATAGAAGCCATTTTATTGAAGTATTTGATGAGGAAGATATGAAAAAATATATAGGTGGGCGCGGTATTACATCCTTGATTTTATACCGTGATGTTCCTAAAGGGGCAGACCCATACGGACCGGACAATATTCTTGCATTTGCGCCAGGTACACTTGTAGGCACCAATGCTCCTACAGCAGGACGCACTACAGTCACTGGGAAAAGTCCTGCTACAGGACTTTTTATGAAAGCAAATATGGGCGGACATTGGGGGGCTGAACTAAAATATACGGGCTATGATGCTCTCGTTATACATGGCAATTCTAGTGAGTGGGTTAATTTGATTATTACAAATAATAAAATTCAATTCGAACCTATAGATTGTTATATTGGATTAAGCGTGCAAGAAACCACAGAACGTATCGAGGAAGACCACAAAGATATGCCGGGTATATCTGTATGTTGTATTGGTCAGGCAGGGGAAAATCTGGTAAAATATGCAGGTATCTTTAACTCTATGTACAATACTGCCGCACGAGGTGGGTTGGGCGCTGTCATGGGTGCTAAAAAACTGAAGGCAATATCATGCTTCGGTCGTGGCGGTGTGCTTATGCATGACACGAAAGGATTTCTTGAAGCGGTGGAGCATAGCCAGCAAAGGATCAAAAGTATTGGAAGATGTGCATATTATAAGGAATATGGAACAGCTGGCGGGATGATCGGATTAAATGAAAGCGGAACATTACCTGTCAGGAATTTTCAGGTCGGTTTTATGGATAATGTTTATGATATCAGTGGGCAAGCCATTGTCGAACAAGGAAATCTGGTGCGAAGGGAATCATGCTTTGGCTGCACGATTTCCTGCAAAAGGTACTGCAAAACAACAAAAAAGTATCCGGGAATTGAATCCGGTGGCCCTGAATATGAAACAATAAGTGTTTTCGGTGCCGGCTGTGAGGTTGCTGATATGGATGCATGTCTGAAGGCTAATTACCTTACAAATTTATATGGTCTGGATTGCATTTCTGCCGGTTCGGTTATACAGTGGGCAATGGAAACAGCAGAACGTGGCTTGCTGCCGAAAAAATTTACTGACCCAGCAACCGGTAAAGAATATGAACTTGAGTTTGGAAATGCAGAAGCAATGTTGGTGTTGATAGAGATGATCGCATTTCGCAGAGGTCTTGGGAATCTGTTGGCAGAAGGTGTTAAAATTGCTGCAGAACGTGTTGGAGGAGACTCCTGGAAGTGGGCAGTTCAAGCGAAGGGGCTTGAACAATCAAGGGTTGAAACGCGTAATGCGAAGGGCTATGCTCTTGCTTTCGCGACAAACCCTAGAGGACCGGATCATCTTTATGGACAACCAATGGCAGAAGGTGGATTTTCACCGGAGATGAGGGCAATTATCAAGCATATTACAGGAGACGAAAAGTATGCGGTATCAGGTTCCACGGAGAAGAAACCGGAGATTGTTGCATGGCATGAGGAGTCCTTTGTAATGACCGATGCCCTGGGGTTCTGTTCCCGTGCAACTTTATCAACTTATGCAATCCTTCCCAGAGATATGGCTGAGATGTTTGAAACCGGAACAGGTATAAAAATGACTGAAGAAGATATTTTTGATGCAGCTCGCAGAGTAATCAATCTGGAGCGTTCATTTAATATGCGTGAGGGTGTACGGCGAGAAAGTGATACCTTGCCCTGGAGGGTTATGAATGAGCCAATCAAAAGCCTAAGGGGCGATATGGCAATGAATTCTGCTGAAGAACTTAACAGTATGCTCGATCAGTATTATATTATCAGAGAATGGGATGAAACCGGGCTTCCCCGTCGCGAAACCATCAAAAAATATGGACTGGATACAGTTATTAGGGAAGGAGGTTATAACCATGGCAATTAAAATTGTTGGAGTTTCTGCAAGCCCAAGACATGCAAACACAGAGATTATGGTTAAAGCCGCCCTTGAAGCGGCAAAGGGAATAAATGCAGAGGTGGAGACTGAGTTTGTATCTTTGGCAGGAAAAGATATTAAAGGTTGTACAAACTGCAGAGCTTGCATAAAGACTGGATATTGCATCCTGAAGGATGATTGGGAGGAATGCTTCAAACCGTTGAGGGATCCTGTCCCTAATGGTGTAATAATTGGCGCACCGGTTTATTTCTTTAACCTGAATTCACAGGCAAGAGCATTTCTGGAACGTACAACCTCATTGTTAAAGGGAAATTTCTTTCCAGAAGCAAAGCAGTTTCCGCCGGATTGGACGAAAACGGCAGCTGCCGGAATGGCAGTCGGCTTCGATAGAAACGGTGGACAAGAGCATGCGATTTCCTCTCTGGATCATTGGTTCCTAATAAATAACTTTGTAGTTCTGGGAGGTACTCATGTAGGTTATATCGGTGCACCCGGGTGGTTAATGGATGAGTCCGGCAAGGATTCTGTAGCAAAGGATATTAAGGTAGGCATGAAATCGGCACAAATAATTGGCGAAAAGGTTGCAAGGACTGCCCTTATGCTTCAGCTTGGCAGTGAGGCATTGAAGAATAGTTAAGAGGTATTGTATATGGCAATATTTATTGCGTTAAACGTATATGGATCAAAATCTGCATCTATTATAAACAGGATTATGGAAATTCCCGAACAATATCGTGTTGTGGATCTGCTAAACAAGCTTCAAAGGGAAAACAAATTACCGCAGAAGTTTGGAAAGGAAGAAGGATTTTCAGAATTTCTTGTTTTTGTAAACGGAAATAATGTAATGATTGCGCCAGGACTTGAGACAGTACTGAAAGACTCTGATCGCGTGGTCGTTCTTCCCGCCATAGCTGGTGGTTGATCCGGCAAATCATAGAACGAACTGTCTTAGAAGCATTGCTCATTAATTAGTTTTGAGGTGGTAAATTTGCATATTAGTTTATCTGATATATTACAGATTGTAGTTAGTGGTCTTGCAATGGGATGTGTGTATGCACTTGTTGCATTAGGTTTCACTATTACCTATAACTCTCTTCGCGTGATCAATTTTGCACAGGGTGATATGTTTATGCTGGGTGCGGTTTTTGGGTTAACAATTTTTATGAATATAGGGGGACATTACTTTATTTCTCTTATACTGGCAGGTTTAGGCGCGGCATTAGTAGGGATGTTTATTGAACGTATTATATTTCGACCACTTAGGAATAGTCCCCCTCTAAATCTGATAATAGCAACAATAGGGATTTCCATTACTATTCGTGCTGGCGCACAGCTGATTTGGGGCTCACAGGCTATGTCCTTCCCACCTGTATTCGGGAGTGCTCCTGTAAAAATTGGATCCATTGTTATTATGCAGTCTTATCTTTGGATAATCGGTATTGCGCTTGCATCAATTGTATTGCTTTCATTCTTCTTTAAAAAGACGCTGACCGGCAAAGCTATGCTCGCTACAGCACAGCACAGAGATGCAGCAGCTATGATGGGTATTAATATTTTTAAGTCGGATTCAATTGCTGCATCAATAAGTGCAGGCTTAGGCGGCATAGGCGGCGTGCTGGTGGGTCCTATTTTCTTCGTTGAAACTGAAATGGGTGCCATTGCAGCTCTTAAAGGGTTTGCAGCTGCTGTACTGGGCGGATTTGGAAGTGTGCCGGGAGCTATAGTCGGAGGTGTTATGTTGGGACTCGCAGAAAATCTTTCTGCAAGCTTGATTTCCTCAGCTTATCGTGATGCTGTGGCGTTTTTGATTCTTATAGGCGTTCTTGTATTCAGACCTAATGGTATCCTTGGAAAGAAAGTAATGAGGGTATAACAATGAAAAGAGTAATAGATTTATTATTAAAAAGATCTTCTCTGATATGGATAATCGCCCTTATTGCAATTCCTTTTGTAATCGATAGTGTATATTATCTGCATTTAATCAATTATGCAATGATACTTATCATTCTGACTGTTGGTCTGAATTTGCTGACAGGGTTTACGGGTCAGATATCTATCGGACATGCCGGTTTTTACGGTATCGGTGCATATGTATCTGCATATTTGTCTGTAACGATGGGTCTCTCCTTTTGGATTTCCTTTCCCCTATCCGGTATTATTACAGCGTTGATAGGATATTTAATCGGGAAACCGGTATTAAAGCTAAAAGGAGCGTATCTTTCGATCGCATCAATTGGAATTGGAGAGATTACCCGGCTTGTACTGATTAATTGGACGGAAGTAACCCATGGAGCTGAGGGCTTCAAGGGGATTCCCGCACCCGTATTTTTGGGCATGGCCATTGATAATGATTTGAGATATTATTGGTTACTGGTTCCCATTGTCATCCTTGTTTATTTTCTTATAAATACACTTATCGATTCAGAAGCGGGCAGAGCGTTTAGAGCCATCAGAGATGAAGAAATTGCTGCTGAATTCATGGGTGTCAATGTTGCGAAAATGAAGGTAATGTCATTTACCATATCATCCTTTTTAGCAGGTATTGCGGGCAGCCTTTTGGCGCATATGGACGGATATCTGTCACCCTTCAGTTTTAACTTTACTCAGTCAGTAGCCTATCTTATGATGGTTCTGGCAGGCGGACTTGGTTATAAATGGGGTCCGATAGTAGGTGTTTTCCTCCTGACCTTTGCTAAGGAGTGGTTTCGCTTTTTTAACGAATACCAGCTAATAATCTATGGTTTGATGCTTGTAGTAATTATAATATTTATGCCTAAAGGTATTTGTGGATCCTTCAAAGACATTTTCCTTAAGCTGACCCATAGGAGGTATGAAGATGGCAGATAATGTGCTTGAAACCAAAGGGTTAACAAAAAGATTCGGAGGGTTGACAGCCCTTTCAAAATTGGATTTAGAGGTTGAGCGGGGTTCGATACATGCAATGATTGGCCCTAATGGCTCCGGAAAAACTACATTCTTTAATGTTATAACAGGTTTGTATGTGCCGGACGAAGGTTCTGTAATTTTCTGTGGCAAGGATGTAACCGGAACGGTTCCCTATAAAATGGCCCGTTTAGGTATGGGACGTACTTTTCAGACCATATTTCTGTTTAAGCAAATGACTGTCTTGGAGAATGTTCTTATAGGTTTGCAGAGTAAATCGGATTATAACCTGCTATACAATATGATTATGACACCTAAACGTAGATCCTACGAAAAAGAGTTGCATGAGAAAGCATATGAGCTTCTTTCCTTCGTAGGATTGTACGATCAAAGAAATAATATTGCAAAGAATCTCCCATACGGAAAGCAGCGTCTTTTAGAAATTGCCCGAGCAATGGGCGTTAACCCTGAGATCATTCTGCTTGATGAACCGGCTGCCGGTATGAACCCTCAAGAGACCACAGAGCTTATTGAGCGGGTAAAAGCCATTCGCAATAAATATAATACAACTGTCCTGATCATAGAGCATGATATGAAACTGGTTATGCAGCTGGCTGATATTATTACATGTCTTGATCATGGCACATCAATAGCCTGCGGTAATCCGAAAGTGGTGGCTAGGGATAGTAAAGTAGTAGAAGCTTATTTGGGGATTGTCGGAGAAAAGACATCGGAAGCATATACGAAAGAATGATCAACGAAGGATTCAACGGGTTTAAATGGGTATATAAAATTCAACAATGCCGATACCCAACGGCGGAAGGGATATTTTCTAGCTATGCTTAAGCAGATTTTGGAAATTAAAGATATTTTGGATGGTGTGGTAACAGGTAATGATGTCGCAGATTATTTTCGTGAATATGGTGCAAAATCGATCACAGTAGTTCCTATTGATGGAAAACGAGGACATACAGACTTTATTAAAATACACATCAGCGGCACAAAGGGAAAATCCAACGGAGGGGATGAACCTACATTAGGCGTTATTGGCAGATTGGGAGGAATCGGAGCGCGTCCTGACCGTATAGGAATGGTATCTGATGCAGATGGTGCGATTGCAGCATTGGCAGTTGCCTTGAAATTAGTAAAAATGCAGGAAAGAGGAGACCAGCTTCCCGGAGATGTTATTATTTGCACTCATATATGCCCGAATGCACCAATGCTACCTCATAAGCCTGTTCCTTTTATGAATTCTCCTGTGGATATGGAAACATTGAATGAATATGAAGTAACCCATGAAATGGATGCGATTTTGTCTGTTGATGCCACAAAAGGCAACAATATTTTGAATAACCGCGGTATTGCAATAACACCAACAGTCTTAAACGGTTATATTCTGCCTGTAAGCCAGGAACTTCTCGAATTGGAGAGCTATTGCACGGGCATGCTGCCTAATGTTCTTGCTCTGAATCAATATGACATTACTCCCTATGGCAATGGGCTTAACCACATAAATAGCATTGTTCAGCCATCTGTAGCAGCAAATGTTCCTGTTGTTGGGGTAGCAATTACTGCTCAGACGATAATACCCGGGTGTGCAACCGGGGCATGCCAAGAAACTGATATACGTGATGCCGCTGTATTTTGTATAGAGGCAGCAAAATCCTTTACTAAGGGCTTGGATCTATTTTACAATAAAGAAGAATACAACCGTGCCATTGCACTATATGGCGAGCTTGCTCATTTTAAAAGATCGGAGTGATTGCTTTGCTTAGTGTAAAAAATATTCATTGCAGCTATGGAAACATAGAAGTCTTAAAGGGTATAAGCTTGGAAATAGAAAAGGGTCAGATAGTCGCTTTGATCGGCGCAAATGGTGCCGGGAAAACTACTACTCTAAAAGCAATCTCCGGCATTCTGCCCATTACTTCCGGAACGATAACACTTAATAATGTGGATATCAGCAGGGAAAAAGCTCATATGATGATCAAACACGGCATGTCGCAAGTACCGGAGGGGCGTCAGATTTTCCCTGAGCTTTCTGTACTGGATAACCTTATCTTAGGTGGATTTGCCATAAAAGACAAGAAGCTCGTGAATGAGAGAATTGAGAGAATGCTTGAGTTTTTTCCAAGGCTCAGAGAACGTACAAAACAGGAGGCCGGAACACTATCCGGTGGTGAGCAGCAAATGCTGGCAATTGCAAGGGCGCTAATATCCGAGCCAAAGCTTCTGCTAATGGATGAACCGTCCATGGGGCTTTCGCCTAAGTTGGTTGGTGAGGTTTTTGATATTATTGCAGATTTAAAGAGTCAAGGTATTACTATTTTATTAGTGGAGCAAAATGCTCATATGGCACTGAATATCGCAGACTATGCCTATGTCATTCAAACTGGTGAAATAGTCATTTCTGGCACGGGAAGCGATATGATCGCAAATGATGAGGTTCGCAAAGCATATCTTTCGGAATAATAGGGATAGGATGCTTTGAAGTAATCCTTAATAAAGGCAATTTTTTACTGTAAGTGGTAGTTATAGTGAAAAGTTGCCTTTTGCCATTTTAGAATTAATTAAGTTTCGATTCGTTCCACTTTGAAAATAACCGGTCTTAAGCCGTCAGTGCAAGATGCGATAATGGTGCCACCATTTTTGAAGGTTGAGAAGTCGGCATTGAACATCACAGAAATAACCTCTCGGTGAATATCTGCCCACGCCCAGGAACAAAAGCCTTCCGGTTTATCAAAGCTGTCAATAATGAATTCCTGTCCAACATGGTGACGATAGCAAGGACCGTATGCTGCCTGTTGTTCAGGCAGTAAGTATTCCTTAACCAGATCCTCATGATACAAAGTTTTTAATACTGTGATCTTTACTTTTGCCTTTTGCTTTCTTTCCATATTCTTTCTCCTTTCATGAATTCTTTTTGAGTATTAAGCGGTGTACCTATTAATATTATAGGGTACAAGCACTTATTTTACAATTAAATAGTTCGTATTTTTAAAAGGCGGGTAATGTATCTGATACAGTTGTATTAGGATATCTTTTCACTGAAGATGATATCCGGTTGGTATAAAATCACTCCCTTACGTGGCACCATAAAATATGAAAATCTGGTGCAGCGAAGGAGGATTGGATAATATAAGAGGCTCTTTTGTATTATTATTGGCTGTAATTATTGCAGCATCTGCTTTAAGCTTTGGCTATGCAGGTTTTGAACCGGATAAGGATATAATTGAAGGGCAAAGGGTATTTCCTGCAGAGAAGGCAGCGGCCATGGAGGAAGCCGCTTACAACAGAGAAGTGAGCTATAAGGAGATTAAATGTCCCGAGCTGGGCTTCCAAATCAAGGTACCTGATATGATGAGTGTTGATAACAGCCTCATGCCTGCCTTTGTCAGAATAACCGGCCGGGATATGGATATCAAAATATCAAGGGAAAGCTCGCCCTACGTAGACATAGACGGTTATTTCAATACATATTTATATAAATATATGCTTGACACTGAGTACAGGGAAGCAAACAATATAAGCCTAACAACAAATGAATACCGGGATATAAACGGTATTAAGACGAGAATACTGGCCTTCTCCCGGAAGCCTGCAGCTTCAAGTGATGAGAAGCAGAATGATTATACCCACGGGCTTTACCTCACAGGTGAAAGAGAGTTCTACAGCTGTTTTATCAGATGCAGCTCCCTGAGTAAGCAGGAAGAGGTCATACAAAATATTCTAAGCTCCTTTAAGAAGACCGGGCAAAGCGGGGAAGCAAAATTCAATATTGCGCTGAAGCCTGAGCTTCCTGACTGGAATGCTGAAACTAGAGCTTTTTATGATGAACTGAAAAACTCGGATACTTTAAAGTGGGGAATATTTTATCCCAACTCTATAACCAGGGATTTCTCCCGGATAGAAGCTATGGAGAAAGCCCTGGAATACAAATTCCCTATTACCCTGCACTATTTCTATTTAGGCCACGAATTTCCCGCGTCCGGAATGAGGGAGGCCCATAAGCGCGGCAAGACAGTAGAGCTTACGATGCAGGTTATGTGGAATGTTACCCCCGGCAATAGCGATAACAAGATGAAGAACGTTAATTTTGAACTGCTTGACGGGCTCTATGACGATTACCTGAGAAAATTTGCACGGGATGCAAAAGCCTTCGGGTATCCCTTCATATTCCGGCTTAATAACGAGATGAACAGCACCTGGGTAAGATACAGCGGAATAGCCCTTCTTTGCGATCCTGATGTTTATATAAAGGTATGGAGGCATATTTATGATATATTTGAGGAGGAAGGAGTAAGGAATGCCATATGGGTATTCAATCCCAACGATGTGGATTATCCTCCTTTAAAATGGAATTCCCATGTTTCCTATTATCCGGGCAACAAATATGTACATATGATAGGGCTTACGGGCTACAACACGGGAGCTTACTATACGAGCCTGACGGGGGAAAAGTGGAGAAGCTTCACTGAAATATATGATCCTCTGAATGAGAAGTACAGAAGCTTTTATGGGGAATTTCCATGGATGATTACCGAATTCGCCTGCAGCTCGGTAGGAGGCGACAAGGAAAAGTGGATAAAGGATATGTTCAGGAATATAAATAAGTATAAGAACCTTAAGGCGGCTGTATGGTGGAGCTACGCAGATTTTGATTACAGCAGGAGCAAAAAGGGGACTCCCGCCAGGCGGTACTGGCTGGATGAAAATCCGGAATACCTTAAGGCTTTTAAAGAAGGTTTAAGAATTGAATAAATGCTTCTGTTGTGCTATTATACTAATTACACGAAGTAAATATACACCTTGATTCATATGTTGTGAAGGGTAAGTTATCTATTGTACAAAACAGATGCCATTAATGCTTATGCAGTATAAAGCTTTTTCACAACATATATGACTAAACTTTGAAAGGGGTCTTAAGATGGGTCGCTTGTTTGGAACTGACGGAGTAAGAGGAATAGCCAACAAGGAACTTGACTCTACCTTGGCATTTAACCTCGGAAGAATAGGCGCATATGTTTTAACGGAAGAAACCCACCACAAACCCAAAATTGCTGTAGGTAAGGATACAAGAGTTTCGGGCGATATGCTTGAAGCCGCCCTTATTGCAGGTATATGCTCTATGGGAGCGGAGGCTGTGGTTTTGGGGGTTTTGCCTACACCGGCGGTTGCTTATCTTACGAGACATATGGGTTTGGATGCAGGGGTCGTGATTTCGGCTTCACACAACCCGTTTGAATATAACGGTATAAAATTCTTTGACGGCAACGGATACAAACTGTCAGACCAGTTGGAGGACAGGATAGAAAGCTTGCTATTGGACCCTGATAATGGTATAGCAAATCCTACCGGAGCAGAAATCGGCAAGAAGGTCGAGATAGACAATGCCGTGCACGGATATGTTGATTTTCTCAAAAAGACCATAGATGTCAACCTGAGAGGGCTCAAAATAGCAGTTGACTGTGCAAATGGAGCATCATACATAGCGGCACCCTCCGTACTTGCTGATTTGGGTGCTGAGATTGTAATCATCAATAACAAGCCGGATGGAAAGAACATAAATGTAAAATGCGGCTCCACTCACCCTGAAGGGTTGCAGAAGCTGGTAGTTGAGTCCGGAGCACATTTGGGGCTGGCCTTTGACGGGGATGCCGACAGGCTTATTGCAGTAGACAACAGAGGGAATATAGTGAATGGAGATCACATGCTTGCTATATTCGCAAAGCATTTCAAAGAAAAAGGCACATTGAAAAAGGATACCATAGTTGGTACAGTCATGAGCAATATGGGCCTTGACATAGCAATGAAAAGGGAAAAATGCAACCTTGCCAAGACGAAGGTAGGGGACAGGTATGTTCTTGAAGAGATGATTTCAATGGGCTATAGCATTGGCGGTGAACAGTCGGGGCATATTATATTCCTTGACCATAACACCACCGGGGATGGGCTTTTGACAGCACTTCAGCTGCTGGCTGTAGTAAAGGAAACGGGCAAGAAGCTTTCAGACCTTGCTGCTGTTATGACGGAGCTGCCTCAGGTGCTGGTCAATGCAAAAGTAAGGAATGAAAACAAGGATAAATACATGGAAGACAAAGCTATTGCAGAAATGATAGCAAGCTTGGAGGGTAAGCTTAAGGATAAGGGCAGGGTGCTTATAAGGCCTTCAGGCACTGAACCTCTTGTAAGAGTCATGCTGGAGGGGGAAAATGTGGCTGAAATAAAGGAAGATGCTACTATTCTAGCTAAGCTTATAGAGGAAAAAATGAATTAAATGAAAAGTACCTTAATAGGTACTTTTTTCATTTTCCTGCAATAAAATAATACTAGACTAATGGGTTTGATGGCAGTATTTGAATTAACTTGCAAAATGTTTACAAAAGAGATAAAATATTAAAGAAAGCGGCTTGCCGTGTTACAAAAACTTAACAGGAGGTGAAATTTTACAATATACTGAAGGGTGGTGAAAGACTACTGATGTGGCTTGTAAAAACTTAATTGAGCGCCAGACTTGCAAAAGCTCGGTGATATACAAGAGCAGCAAGTTGACGAGGTCAGGGTTAATCGAAAATTCGGCGGGTGCCCTGCGCTGCGACTCGACAGTGTTATAGATTTTACAAATCCTCAAGCGATTGATGGGACAAAGGAAATCTGATTGAGTCAAGGGTAAAACTGAGAAAAACTAACGGTTAGGACCTGTTAGTCTATTTTTTTGCCCGGAAACAAGTTAACATAAATATTGATTACGAGGTTTCGGGGTTCCGAGGTACCGGGGGTAGGGGCGATTCACGAACCGCCCGCACGGGTTTCGGAGTGTAGGGAACGCATTGCATGCGTTCTGCTGTAGGGGCGGCCATTGGTCGTCTGTAAGGACCTAAAAGAAATGAATATAATAAATGCGTGTGCTGCAAGATACGCAGCATGAGGCAATTAATTGAGAGGAGAATTCATATATGTGCGGAATAGTTGGTTATATAGGAGATAAAAGAGCAATCCCTGTTTTGATAGGTGGCTTGGAAAAGCTTGAATACAGGGGATATGACTCTGCCGGGGTGGCAGTTTACGAGAATGGAAATATCGCGGTAAGAAAATATAAAGGCAGACTTGCAGTACTTGAGGAGCATCTGAAGAAGGAGACATTGAACGGAAGCCTCGGAATAGGGCATACAAGGTGGGCGACCCACGGCGAGCCTTCCGATATCAATTCCCACCCCCATACCAACTGCTCCAATGATATTGCAGTTGTTCACAACGGTATAATCGAAAACTACATGAGCATAAAGAATATGCTTATAGATAAAGGTTATGTATTCAGATCGGAAACTGACACAGAGGTGCTGGCACACTATGTGGACTATTTCTATGACGGTGACCTTGTGGAAGCAGTAAAGAAGGTGCTTGAGAAGATAAGGGGCTCATATGCTTTTGCGGTAATAAGCAGGAGTGAGCCTGACAAAATAGTATGTGTAAGAAAGGAAAACCCTCTTATAGTAGGAATAGGCGAAGGCGAGAACTTCATAGCCTCAGACATACCGGCAATACTGAACCATACAAGGAAGATATACCTGCTTAATGAAAATGAGTTGGCAGTAATAGAAAAGGATAAAATAAGCTTCTACGATGAAAGCGGCAAGGCTGTCAGCAAGGAAGTATTCGAAGTGAATTGGGATGTAGCGGCAGCTGAAAAAGGCGGCTTTGAGCACTTCATGATAAAGGAAATCCATGAGCAGCCCAAGGCTATCAAGGATACCATGACCTCAAGAGTAGTGCCTGATACAGCAAGCATAAAGCTGGATGACATAAAGCTTACAAAGGAAGATCTGCAGAATTTCAACAAGATATACATGGTAGCCTGCGGAACTGCTTACCACGCATGCATGGTGGGCAAATACGTCATTGAAAAGCTCGCAAGAATTCCTGTAGAGGTCGAAATAGCTTCGGAATTCAGATACAGGGACCCTATCGTGGATGAAAAGACCCTCACAATAATAGTCAGCCAATCGGGAGAAACCCTGGACACACTGGCTGCCCTTAAGGAAGCAAAGAAAAAAGGCTCAAGGATACTGAGCATAGTCAATGTTGTAGGCAGCTCCATAGCCCGCGAATCCCATGATGTTTTCTATACCTGGGCAGGGCCTGAAATTGCGGTTGCATCCACAAAAGCCTACACAACCCAGCTTATAGCCTTATATACAATAGCATTGTACGTTGCTAAACTCAAAGGAACCTTGAAGGATGAGGAAATTGCAGCAATCAAAGACGAGATGTTAACTCTTCCAAGTCTTGTAGAGGAAGTTCTTAAGCATAAATCAATCATCCAGAAGTTTGCAACCAAAAATTCCAATACCAGAGACGTATTCTACCTTGGCAGGGGAATAGACTACGCTGTAGCCCTGGAAGGCTCACTGAAGCTCAAGGAAATATCCTATGTACACTCAGAAGCCTATGCTGCCGGAGAGCTCAAACACGGAACCATAGCCCTAATAGAGGAAGGTACAATAGTCATGGCTGTTCTGACCCAGGATGAGCTTTACGAAAAGATGGTAAGCAACGTAAAGGAAGTAAAAGCAAGAGGTGCCTTCGTATTCGCAATAGCAAAGGAAGGCAACACCGAGGTCGAAAAAGTAGCGGACCACACCCTCTACATCCCCAAAGTATCCGACATACTAGCCCCTGCAGTGGCAATAATACCATTGCAACTCCTGGCCTACTACATGGCAGTAGAAAAGGGCTGCGATGTGGATAAACCAAGAAATTTGGCGAAGAGCGTTACTGTGGAGTAGAATAAAGTCGATTTGTTGAATATGATACCCTGTTATGTTATTATTGGCATAACAGGGTATTTTTGTATTTAAATTATCGGTGGGTTTCAGTGTTTGATTAAAAGAAATGTAATTATACAGCTCATTTAGGGAGGAAGTATATTGTTTTGGAGAGCTTTTTATGAGTTTAAAAAGGATATTAACGACAATAAATTAATTATGAGATATTTAATATGAAGAGATTATACAATATTACTGTACTAATTATAGTGATATTATCAATATCTACCTTTCCTGTCTTTGCACAAACAGGTTTTGAAGGAATGGCTTGTTATAGAGATGGGGTTCTTGGCGGGGTTGAGTGGCACTCAGGAATAATGGTAAAGCCAGCTGTGAACTATAGTAGTCCTATAGTACATATAGCTGGTTCTGGTTATACAGTTACAACATGTTCATTTACAACATTCAAAGATGGTAATAATTTTGAAGGGATATACGAGCCTTATGGGGTTTCATCCGGTGATCTTGACTATGCAAAAAACATGGCTCTTGATTTAACAAGTGAAGGAATTTCATACACAGCTTATAATATGATATCTCATAGCGCAACAGATACATGGATTTTTCCTGAAGATATCATTAAACTAAGATGTGACGGTGTGGTGGAATATTGCTATGAATATTATGGCATTGAGGTACAGGCAGCCGAAGATAACTACGGGAACTACCATTGGGATATTTCAAGCACTGAAGACGCACCATATCATAGTACAAATTATGGGATGAGTCCATGGAATCAAGCATTAAATATGGATTTCGTGGATAGTGATGGTTTATAATTACAACTGCTAAGCAAAACTTACTGAACCGTTAGGTTTTTACCTAACGGTTTTCTTAAGGTATAAAAGTTATATAAGAAAATTTTGCGGCGGTATTTATTCAAATAGGAAAATTATAGTATTATATTATCATAAGCATTTAAATGTATAGTTTGGGGGTGCGATGATGGAAAAGTCAAAAAAGATTGCAATAGCAGCATTTGCTGTAATTGTTACTTTTACTGCTGTATACCTTAATTGGTCAAAATTTTTAAAGGGTAATACTGCTACAGTTTTCAACCTGGCTGTTACCAGTATATATTTGTTGGCATGGTTTTTTTTCAGTTTATATTGGGGATATAAACGAGAAAAGAAATATTACAAATTTTTATTAATATATTGGTGTACTAATCTAATTTGTTTTATTATTCTTTCATTACATACTGATATAGCATCATTATTACTTCCTCTAGTAATCTGGTTTGGATCTTCAATTTATGGATTCGCATACTTTGAACAGTCATATACAACATTGTTTTATATTGCTGCTGGTATAATCCCACTGATACTTAACATAATAGGATACTGGACAGGTGTTTTGTGTTCTAAAGTAAAATAGCAATCAGCCCTTTTTATAATCACTTAGTACTACTCCGTCATAATGTTAATACATGTAAACCGTTAAGGCCGGGAGTGTCATTAAGCAGGTTATATATTCAATTAAATTTGCCATGCCTTCCGTCAGCTTAAAGGTATTCCCTTCAATTATTGTACAAAAGTATTTGATATAAGCACAGGGCAATATATAACAATGCCTGAAGATAAAATACTTGTTACAATACCGGAGAATAAGGACAACAATAAAATCACAGTAGATTTAAGATTTATTATAATGAGTAGTGCTTGGAAGGTTACAGTTATTGATAACTCTAAAATCGGGCTTATAACATTATTATGTGATAAAAGTCAATTTGATACCGTCAATCACGATATGGAAAATGAAATTGCTGATGCCCATAAGTATATTCATACTTATACAATTAGTATTACAAATGGTGATTCTGCCGACTTGGATTATAGAGAAACAAACTTGCAATTATCAGTTTCATGTACAGATAATGGAGCAGTGGTTGAAAATCCTATAGTTACATATTCGAGTGATAATGAAATTGTCGCAACTATAGATAATAACGGACTTGTAACCTGTCATGCACTAGGGCAAGCGGTTATTACAGCAACTTATAATGATATATTTGATTCATTAATTATGAATGATATTGAGGTTGTGACAGATAATTATAGTATTGAATATGTGAATCCATTTACTTCAATCTATCAGGGACAAGCAGAGCTTGCAGATGAAGAATGTTATATTTATTGCTGGTATACACCGCCTGAAAATCACTTTTTAGGAGATCATTTATTTATAATTTGGGGCATGTATTTTATTGTTAAAATAGAATTGGAGACTGTAGTTATAAGCACTGAAAAAGAAGAAAGTAGCACCCTATAAAATACTAGTTATTTTTCAGTACATAACACGAATGCTGCTATTACCCCAAATTGTTCCGTTTTGAAAGTATTATAAAAGTGATTGTAGATAATCCTATATGGTTTTCCAATATTATTTTCAAGATAAAGTATGGTTTGATTTTGACAGGATAGAATTATCTAACTTTTTTATTTGCATAATATAAATATGTTCATTGAAAAATCACGATTTATGTCATATAAATTATCCATCTTTATTTTCATCCTACATGAAGAAAATACCCTTTTGTGTTATTATTAACACAAAAGGGTATTTTTGTAATATGAAAAGCTATAAGCTCTAAAGTACACACTTATATGGAATAAGAAAGCTTTTGCGAATTTAGTAACCTAATACCTTTGTACCTAGTACTATAATTTAATTAGGGGGGACATGTATGGATTTTATTGATGAGTTAAGGCAGTTTTCTAAAAGGATCGAAGGGATAAAAGATAACATTACAACAGAAGAAGCCACAAAAACATCAATGATAATGCCTTTCTTTCAAATGTTAGGTTATGATGTTTTTAATCCACATGAATTTGTGCCTGAGTTTACGGCCGATGTAGGCATAAAAAAAGGTGAAAAAGTAGATTATGCTATAATGAAAGACAATAATCCTGTAATACTGATAGAAGCAAAATGGTGCGGAGAGAATCTCGACAAGCATGATTCCCAGCTATTCAGGTACTTCGGTACTACCTCCGCAAAGTTCGCAATCTTAACTAATGGATCGGTCTATAGGTTCTATACTGACCTGGACGAGCAGAACAAAATGGATACTAAACCGTTTCTGGAGGTTAATTTGCTAGATATTAAAGAATCCTATGTCAATGAATTGAAAAAGTTCCATAAGCAGTCATTTGATATTGATACTATTTTCAATACTGCTTCCGAACTCAAATATTCAAATGAGATAATTAAATATATGACTATACAGTTAAAATCACCTGAAGATGAGTTTGTGAAATTTATATCTGGAAAAGTTTATTCTGGGGTAAAAACGCAAAATGTAATTACAAAATTTAGGGAAATCGTAAGAAAGTCAATGAATCAATTTGTAACTGAGTTGATGAATGAAAAAATAACATCTGCATTAAAGAGCAATGATATACACGAAGGACAGCCCCCTGCTCCGAGTACAGAAGTTGTTAATGTTGAACCTAACGTAGTAAGCAAACCTGCAGTAAAGACAACTGAGGAAGAAATGGAATTCTTCTATACAATAAAAACATTCCTCAGAGAAATTGTTCCCAAGGAGAAAATCACCTACAAAGATACTCAGTCATATTTTGGGATTCTCTATGACAATAATTCATGGAAATGGATTTGCAGGCTTAAGCTAGATGGAAGCAAGAAGTATATATATCTGCCGGATGAAAACAAGAGCCCGGTTTCATATCAAATTGAGAACATTGATGATATCTACGACTATAAAGATAATATTATTGAAGTTGTTAAGAGGTATATATAAGTGATTTTTATAGTTATAATGGTATACACAATGAATATCTGTGAATGATAAAATAAAAGATACCAAAAACGAGCGTAAAAAGGATACCACCTTT
>CAZUGK010000008.1:0-40784 GCA_964619815.1 uncultured Clostridiaceae bacterium
TTTCAACAATATGGGTTATATATATCCATACAGCCCCCTTACAGACACTTCTCCCGACATTATCTCCTTAAGTGCTCCGTCTGCAAGCCTGACCACAAGATGTCCTTCCTCTGATATATCAACTGCCATGCCTATTATTTCCTCTTTTTTGCTTATTACCCTTATCTCTTTACCCAACACTGCCGATTTGTTTTTATATTCTTCTAAAAAGGACTTTAAGCTTCCTTCCTTTACAAAATCCTTATATGCTTTTTCAAACTCATTCAATACTGAAGCTGCCAATGCTTTTCTCGAAACGGCTCTCCCGGTCTGCAGCCTGATGGAGGTTGCTATATCTGATACCTCTGCTCCAAAATCCTCATATACCATATTCGCATTAATACCTATGCCTACAATAATGCTCTTTATCTCATCAGCCTCTGCACTCATCTCGGTAAGTATCCCGCAGAGCTTTTTACCTCCTGCTATTATATCATTGGGCCATTTTATAGCGGCATTCAGATTGCAGCAATCCCACAGAGCCTTTGCCACAGCATAGGCAGCCGTGATTGTAAGCTTTGGAGCATCAGCAGGCAGAATATCCGGCTTCAGCATAATGGACATCCATATGCCTTTACCTTTGGTTGAAACCCAGTGCTTTCCCAGTCTTCCCTTCCCTGCGGTCTGCTCATCAGCGATTACAACGGTTCCTTCAGTGAAAGACCCTTCAGCCGCTTTCTTTGCATATGTATTGGTAGAATCTATGGAACCAAGATATATGATATTTCTCCCTATAAAGTCGGTATTCAGATAAGGTTCAAGCTCGCTTAATGAAAGTAAGTCAGGGCTTTCTACCAGTTTGTAGCCGCTGTTAGTCTGTGATTCTATACTGTAGCCTTCACTGCGAAGCCTGGCAATGTGTTTCCATACTGCAGTTCTTGATATTCCAAGCTTTCTGCTTATTTCTTCACCGGACACCGGTTGTCCATTAGCGGACTTCAATTCTTCAAGTATCTTATTTTTCACGATTTCCACCTCTCGCTGACGGCCAATGGCCGCCCCTACTACGGTACGCATTTAGTGCGTTCCCTAACCTCGGAACCTCGAAACACCGTAACCTGTATCTCTTATCTCGAGTCTATTATACTATATCCTTCAATTAATTCAATTATAGATTAAATCTATTCATGCCCCGTGTTCAATCGTACTTATCAATTAGACGCGTGCTGTTTTCGCATATATACTGGTTATGTATGAAATTAGAGAGGTGTAAAGCTATGACTCATTATAAAAAAATCAGACTTCATTCATTTAGAAGTCTGATTTTTTATTTCTATTAACCTAACATTGCCAGCAAAACACCTGCGGCAACTGCCGAGCCTATAACCCCTGCAACATTTGGTCCCATGGCATGCATGAGGAGATAGTTGTTGGGGTTTTCCTCCTGACCAACCTTCTGTGACACCCTGGCTGCCATAGGTACCGCAGAAACTCCGGCAGAACCTATCAGAGGATTTACCTTTCCTCCTGACACTTTATACATCAACTTGCCGAACAAAACTCCTCCGGCTGTACCGCCACAAAACGCCAGAAGCCCTAGGATTATTATTGCAAGAGTCTTCGGCTGAAGGAAAATCTCTCCGTTTGCAGTAGCTCCAACAGTAGTTCCGAGGAATATTACAACAATATTCATAAGTTCATTCTGAGCTGTCTTCGACAGCCTGTTCAATACACTTTGAAGATCGACGGCCTCTCTTAAAAGATTTCCGAACATCAGCAGGCCAATGAGTGATGCCGCCGAAGGAAGCACTAAAGATACTACTAGTGTTACAAGAATCGGGAATACTATTTTCTCAGTCTTTGACACCGGTCTAAGCTGCTCCATAACTACGGCTCTTTCTTCAGGGGTTGTAAGAGCTCTCATTATTGGAGGCTGTATAAGAGGTACCAGTGCCATATATGAATATGCCGCTACTGCAATAGGTCCTAGGAGATGCGGCGCCAACTTGCTTGTAAGATATATAGCCGTTGGACCGTCTGCTCCGCCTATGATGCCGATAGAACCAGCTTCCTGCAGTGTGAACTGAAGCCCCGGTATTATATTTGCCGGAATCAGGTTCAATAATATTGCGCCTATAAAGGTAGTGAATATACCCAGCTGTGCTGCTGCTCCAAGAAGTATGCTTCTGGGATTTGCTATAAGCGGGCCGAAGTCAGTCATAGCCCCAACTCCGAAAAATATTAGCGGAGGATATATTCCAAGCTTTACACCCTGGTAGAGGTAATATAGAACCCCACCTGCCTCCTTCATTTTATGCACATGCTCACCGGTTATCGGATCTGTTACAATTTCATAAACCGGACCTGCCATAAGCCCTGCCATCGGCAGGTTTGCCAGCAGCATACCGAAGGCTATAGGCACAAGGAGAAGCGGTTCAAAGCCCTTCTTCAACCCAAGGTATATAAGGATGCAGGATACTGCAAGCATAACTCCCTGCTGCCATGATATAGCCGTAAATCCCATACTGTGATAAAAATTCAATAATTCATCCCACAAAGACAAACAGATTCCCCCTATCAGCTTTATTTAATCATTCGTAGGGTCTTCAATATTCCCCGTTCATTAAACATTATGCCAATGCAAACAATACCTGTCCTGTATTTACTGAATCGCCCTGGTTCACATTTACTGATGCTATTGTACCTTCACTGCCTGACATGATTTCATTTTCCATTTTCATAGCTTCAAGTATGCAAAGAACCTGTCCCTTTTTCACTGAATCCCCTGCTTTTACATTAATGCTCAGGATTGTACCAGGCATTGGTGCTGTAACTGTAGTTGCTCCAGCCGGAACTGCAGCAGGTGCTGCCGCAGGTTTCGGTGCCGGTGCGGCTACAGGTGCTTTTGGTGCTGCCGGTGCAGGTGCAGGTGCTGCTGCCGCAGGTTTCGGTGCTGCACTTACGCCATCTCTTACTTCTTCTACTTCAACCTCATAGCTTTTACCGTTGACATTTATCATAAATTTTCTCATGATATATTTCCTCCTTAAATCATTTATTAAAGCCTGTTAGTCATCTGTTCAGTCCTGCTGACCTTACCCCAAACCGGAGTCAAATCATCTACTCGCCTAATATTCCTGACTACAATGTTGCTTCTGCCTCCAAGAGAGGATATCAACGCTGCAGTTATCACCGCAATGAGCTCATCATCCTCAACAGCATCATTGTTGTTAAGCTGCTGAATTGCAGGCTCAACTGCTTTCGCTTTCTGAACCTGAGTCACATCTTCCCCCTCTTTCTTTTCTTTATAAAAAGCTACCTTCATTGTCTTAAGGATATATTGTAGAGCGACCAGTACTATAAACACTATACCTAATCCGAAAAGGGTTATTATCAGGGAATATATGAATGTATCACTAAAATTAGCCATTATTTCACCTCATCGTTCTTATTATACCGGGAGGTTGCCATGCTTCTTAGCCGGCCTGCTTTCTCTCTTGCTTGCAAGCATTTCAAAAGCACTTGCCAGTCTCTGTCTTGTTTCAGAAGGCTCTATAACTGCGTCAACAAAGCCTCTGCCTGCTGCTATATATGGTGTGGCAAACTTATCTCTATACTCCTGTATCTTTTCCGTACGTGCCTGTGCCGGATCAGAAGCACCTTCAATATCCTTCTTGAAAATGATATTGGCTGCACCCTCAGGTCCCATAACTGCAATTTCTGCCATAGGCCAAGCAAAAACCATATCAGCTCCCAGGTCCTTGCTGCACATTGCCAGATACGCTCCGCCATATGCTTTTCTTACTACCATTGTTACCTTCGGTACTGTTGCCTCAGAATATGCATAAAGCATCTTGGCTCCATGCCTTATTATTCCGCCGTATTCCTGATTTGTTCCAGGAAGGAAACCCGGTACGTCAACAAGATTAAGTATAGGAATATTGAAAGCATCACAAGTTCTGATAAACCTTCCGGCTTTATCTGAAGCATTTATATCCAGGCATCCTGCCAGAACCTTCGGCTGGTTTGCTATTATCCCTATGCTTGCGCCGTTTATTCTTGCATAAGCTGTGATTATATTCTGTGCATAATAAGGCTGGACTTCCAAAAAATCGCCATTATCGACAATAGCTTTTATTATTTCCTTCATATCATAAGGCTTGTTTGGATTTTCCGGAACTATGTTATTCAATGCTTCTTCTATCCTGTTAAGATCATCGCCGGTTTCAATAATTGGTGCTGTTTCCAGGTTATTTGACGGAAGGAAGCTCAGAAGCCTTTTTATATCTTCTATGCAGGCCTTTTCATCAGGACTTATGAAGTGCGCTACGCCGCTTGTTCTATTATGAGTCATGGCACCGCCAAGATCTTCTGATGAAACCTCTTCTCCCGTAACTGTCTTTATTACCTGGGGACCTGTTATAAACATCTGGCTGGTCTTATCCACCATGAATATGAAATCGGTAAGAGCCGGTGAATAAACCGCTCCGCCCGCACATGGCCCCATTATTACAGATATCTGCGGAATAACACCTGATGCAATTGTGTTTCTGTAGAATATCTGTCCATAACCTGAAAGGGCATCAACACCTTCCTGAATTCTTGCTCCGCCTGAATCGTTCATCCCGACTACAGGTGCCCCCATTTTGAGAGCCAAATCCAGTACCTTGCATATCTTCTTTGCATGCATCTCACCAAGGGAACCGCCTACAACGGTGAAATCCTGAGCATATACGTACACCAATCTGCCGTCTACAGTACCATAGCCTGTGACAACACCTTCAGCCGGAGCCTCCATGGACTCCATACCAAACTCTGTGCACCTATGCTTTACAAATGCGTCAATTTCTACAAAGCTGCCCGGGTCCATAAGCAGGTCAATTCTCTCTCTTGCAGTAAGCTTCCCGGCTTTGTGCTGCTTTTCAATCCTACCGGCGCCGCCGCCCTCAGTAATTTTGTCCAACCTGCTATGTAAATCGTTGATTTTATCTACTGACATAGAATCTCCTCCATTTCTTATAACGAGTAGGGGCATCAATTCCACATTAATTTTCAATGCCCCGTAAACGAGTTTCATAAAAGGCTTCATTGGTTGTTAAGTTGCTTCAATGGAAGCCTTTTATTACGCTTTTACTTTCGCTCACAAAGTTCTATCAAAACACCGTTAGTGCTTTTTGGATGAAGGAATGCTATTCTCGCACCGCCGGCTCCATACCTTGGTTTTTCGTCTATGAGCCTCATACCTTTTGCTTTCATTTCTTCCAATGCTGCCTCGATATTGTCTACCCTAAAGGCTATGTGCTGAATCCCCTGGCCTTTGGTTTCAATAAACTTGGCGATTGTTCCCTCTGGAGTTGTAGATTCCAGCAGCTCTACCTCAGTATCCCCTACGGGTAAGAATGCCACTTTTACTTTTTGCTCCTCAACCACTTCAGTTCCGTGGAGCTCAAGGCCCATAACATCCCTGTAAAGCTTTACTGCCTCATCCAGATTTCTGACTGCTATTCCTATGTGGTCAACCTTGTTTATCACTTTCTTACCTCCTATCCTTATTACAATGTCTATTTTTATTATCAATAATTATATTTCCGGTTTTTTGCAAATTCATCAATTAATTTATCTGCGGCCGAGTATGGATCCAGCTGTTTTTCCATGACCTTTTGCGTAAGCTCATCTATGATTCTGGTATCCTCACCCAGGCTGTATACCGTTCTCATAACGGTATCCCTGAAAATATCCATTATCTCCGCCTTGAGTCTTGTTATCTTCTTCTGCTCAAAATTGCCGCTTTTATTCAGATATTCCCAATGATTTTCTATAAGTTCCAGAAGCTCTGCTATTCCTGTATTATCTTTTGCGATAACATTCAATACCGGTGGCCTGTATTCTTCATTTCTGTTGAAGTCAAGCATGGCTTCTATCTCGGCAGTGGTACGCTCTGCACCATCCCTGTCGGATTTATTTACTGCAAAGATATCACCAATTTCCATGATACCTGCCTTGATTGCCTGTATATCGTCCCCAAGCCCCGGTACCATTACCATCAGCACTGTGTCTGCAAGCTTTACAATATCAATTTCAGACTGGCCTACGCCAACAGTCTCAATAAATATGTAGTCCATTCCGAAAATATCAAGAACCTTAACAGCTCCATGGGCGGCCTTTGACAGCCCTCCCAAGGCTCCTCTGGTTCCCATGCTTCTTATGAAAACGCCGGGGTCAGTACTTAAGTCGGTCATTCTTACCCTATCACCAAGAATTGCCCCACCGGTAAATGGACTTGTAGGATCTACAGCGATAATACCTACCTGCTTTCCTGCTTTTCTGAGCTGTTTGGCAAGCTTGTCTGTTACGGTACTCTTTCCGGCTCCGGGCGGCCCGGTAATTCCTATTATCCTGGCATGGCCGGTCATACTGTAACATTCTTTAATTATCTGAACTGCTTCTGTCTCTCCATTTTCCATCATGGATATCAATCTTGCGGCAGCTCTCTTATCCCTATTCAGCAAGCCTGCCCTAATATCCATATCTATCCTCATTATTTCCTTTTAATATTTTCTTTAATAAAATCTATTGTCACTGAAGTAGGAGTTCCTGGCGTAAATATCCCTGCAACACCTGCTGCTATCAAGCCCGGGATATCATCCTCCGGGATAACTCCGCCGCCTACAACCAATATGTCCTCAGCGCCTCTTTCCTTAAGAAGACTTACTACTCTTGGGAAAAGGTGATTATGCGCGCCTGACAATATACTCATGGCAACACAATCAGCGTCCTCCTGTATTGCTGTTTCTACTATCTGCTCAGGGGTCTGCCTGAGTCCTGTATATATAACCTCCATACCTGCATCCCTAAGTGCCCTTGCAACAACCTTTGCACCCCTGTCATGACCATCAAGTCCAGGTTTAGCAACTACCACTCTGATAGGTCTATCCAAATTCAAAACCTCCCAACAATTTTATTCGAAATCTAGATTAATTATCATATCATTAATTTTCTGTACTATATAGTCTCAAGTTTCTATTGGTTACGGGTTTCGCGTTACGCGATCCGGGGAAGCTCTTCGAAGAACTGCCCGAGTACGCGCAACTCGCAACTCGCAACCAGGCCCTAAAGGAATACCTAAAGAACAATAGACTGCTGGTATTCTCCGAATACTTCTCTTAACACTCCGCATATTTCGCCCAGTGTAGCATAAGCTTTTACTGCATCCAGAATCAGAGGCATAAGATTATCCTCGCCCTTTGCTGCAGTTCTCAACGCTTCCAGTGATGCATTTACCTTTGCATTGTCTCTTTCCTTGCGAAGTTCAGCAAGCTTCTTTTTCTGAAGCTCTCCAACTATCGGATCAACTTTCAGGAGTCCTTTTGGAGCCTCTTCCTCTATCTGGAACTTATTCACTCCAACTACAATTCTTTCTCCTGCTTCAATTTCCTTCTGATACTTATACGCACTGTCCTGTATCTCTTTCTGTATATAGCCTCTGTCTATAGCTTTTGTGGCTCCGCCCATTTCGTCTATCTTCTTTATATATTCTTCTGCCATCTGCTCTATCTGGTTTGTCAGACTCTCTATATAGTAAGATCCTGCAAGTGGGTCTATTGTATCAGAGACACCGCTCTCATAAGCAACAATCTGCTGAGTTTTCAATGCAATCCGTACTGAATCCTCTGTCGGAAGAGCAAGAGCTTCGTCCCTGGAGTTGGTATGAAGAGACTGAGTTCCTCCCAATACTGCCGCCAATGTCTGAATAGCAACCCTTACTATATTGTTGTCAGGCTGCTGGGCAGTTAAAGTACAACCGGCTGTCTGTGTATGGAATCTTAACATCATTGATTTAGGATTCTTTGCTTTGAATCTGTCCTTCATAATCTTAGCCCAGAGTCTTCTTGCAGCTCTGAACTTTGCCACCTCTTCCAGCAGCTCGTTATGAGCGTTGAAGAAGAAAGACAGTCTGGGTCCGAATTCATCCACATCCAGGCCAGCTTTTAACGCAGCTTCAACATAAGCAATTCCGTCAGCAAGTGTAAAGGCTATTTCCTGTGCTGCTGTTGAACCTGCTTCTCTGATATGATATCCGCTTATGGATATTGTGTTCCATTTCGGCACATGCTTTGCGCAATATTCAAAAATATTGGTTATAAGTCTCATGGAAGGTTCTACCGGGAATATATATGTCCCTCTTGCTATATACTCCTTAAGTATGTCGTTCTGTATTGTTCCTGAGAGCTGATCCGATGATACTCCCTGCTTCTCGGCAACTGCTATGTACATGGCCAGCAGCACTGAAGCAGGAGCATTTATTGTCATTGATGTGCTTACTTTGTCAAGAGGAATGCCGTCAAAAAGTATTTCCATATCCTTGAGTGAATCTATTGCAACTCCAACCTTTCCTACTTCCCCTTCAGAAAGTGCATGGTCGGAGTCATATCCTATCTGTGTCGGAAGGTCAAAAGCTACGCTAAGCCCTGTCTGGCCCTGCTCCAAAAGGTACTTGTATCTCTTGTTTGATTCTTCTGCAGTTGCAAAGCCTGCATACTGTCTCATTGTCCAGAATTTTCCCCTGTACATGGTAGGCTGTACCCCTCTTGTATAGGGATAATCCCCTGGGTTTGACAGGTCTCTTTCATAATCCAGGTCTTCTATGTCTTCCGGTCCATAAGCCCTCTTCACCTTTATACCTGAAGAGGTCTCAAATTCCTTCTTTCTTTCAGGCCGCTTGGCAACCACTTTTGTATTGATAGTGTTTTCCCATTCTTCATGGGCTTTCTTCAGCTGTCCTATCTTTTCCTTGTCGAACATATTTACCCTCCTTATTGATATGAGTGTGAGCAACTAGATGAACTAAAGTATTATTGCAAACTTTCATATTCAAGCTGTATTATGAAATAAAACTTTCATATTGTTAATGTCTTTGCAAGTTTTCCTTCTTCATTTATATTACCATATAATAGACTAGACTGTGTACTATTTTTTGTATAATTTCAAAAAATATTTTGCAAAACCATATACAGCCCGCAATTCCTATTTTACAGCGTTTGTATCTTTTTTCCCACTTTCTCAAGAAATCTGGAAAGTTCGATTATATATCTGTCATGGGTTCCTTCCCCGATCTTTTCCGCCTCATCAAAAGCTTCAACCCTGAAGGTAAGTTTTTTGCCTTCAATGCCAATCAACTCAGCCCTGGCAGTCACTTTCATTCCTACAGGAGTTGCAGCTACATGCTTAACATTGAGGCTGAGCCCAACTGTAGAATAACCTTCTCCCAAGTGCGGATCAACTGCATTAAGTGCAGCATTTTCCATGAGTCCTATCATCATTGGGGTCGCAAAAACTCTGACTCCACCGCTGCCAAACTTAACTGCCGTATCGTCTTCTGTAACTAACTTTCCAACTTCTGCAGACATCCCTGTTTTCAATTCAAAATCCAATACTATCACTCCTATATTTTGAGGTTTGTGGCTCATATCTCAGGTCTAATTATTAAAGCTTAGCCTTTTAACGGCTAAGCTTTAATAATTTATGCGTTTACAAACACTTCTTCGAATTCAGCCTGATCAAGCTTTTCTCTATCCAGGAGTGCCTGAGCTACTCCATGAAGCTTGCTGATATTTTCTTTTAACAGTGTTTCAGTCTTTTGATAAGCAGTATCGATAACCTTTCTTATTTCCGTGTCAATAATCGCTGCAACCTCTTCGCTGTAGTTTCTTGACCTTGCAAGATCCCTGCCTATAAATACCTCATCATGGTCTGAACCGAAGGTCATCGGTCCAAGAGCCTCGCTCATGCCATATTCGGTTATCATTTTTCTTGCGATGCCGGTAGCCCTCTCAATATCATTCTTTGCTCCTGTACTTACATCATCAAGCACAATTTTTTCGGCAACCCTGCCGCCGAGCAAACTTACTATCTGCTCTTCCAGCTCGGACTTGGACATATAGAACTTATCCTGCTTCGGCAGAGATATTGTATAGCCGCCGGCTCTTCCTCTCGGAATTATGGATATCTGATGCACAGGATCTGCATTGGGAAGAAGCTTCTGTACAACAGCATGACCTGCTTCATGGTAAGCTGTGAGCTTCTTGTCATGCTCGCTTACTACCCTGCTCTTCTTCTCAGGTCCCGCAATTACTCTTATTGTCGCCTCATCAAGGTCTTCCACTTCTATCTTCTTTTTGCCTTTTCTTGCAGTCAGAAGTGCAGCCTCGTTCATTAAGTTTTCAAGATCTGCAGGAGTAAACCCTGTAGTTCCCTTAGCGAGGGTTTCCAGGTTTGCATCCAATGAAAGCGGCTTATTCTTTGCATGTATCTTTAAAATCTCTTCTCTTGCTTTCACATCAGGTATACCTACTGTAATTTGTCTGTCAAAACGTCCCGGTCTTAAAAGTGCCGGGTCCAATATGTCAGGTCTGTTGGTCGCTGCAATTATTATGATTCCTTCATTTACACTGAAGCCATCCATTTCAACCAGGAGTTGGTTAAGTGTCTGCTCTCTTTCGTCATGTCCGCCTCCAAGTCCGGCTCCTCTGTGTCTGCCTACTGCATCAATTTCATCAATGAATATTATGCAGGGTGAGTTTTTCTTGGCCTGCTCAAACAGATCCCTTACTCTTGATGCACCGACTCCGACAAACATTTCTACGAAGTCAGAACCGCTTATGGAGAAGAAGGGTACTCCCGCTTCCCCGGCCACCGCTCTGGCAAGATAAGTCTTACCTGTACCAGGAGGTCCTACCAGAAGTATACCTTTTGGTATCCTTGCACCAAGCTCAATGAATCTTCTCGGCTGCTTCAGAAAGTCTACGATTTCTCCCAGCTCTTCCTTTTCTTCATCTGCACCAGCCACATCGTTAAAGGTTATTTTCTTTTTGTCATCAGTATGGAGCTTTGCCCGGCTTTTCCCGAAGGACATCACCCGGTTACCTCCGCCCTGAGACTGCTGCGTCAGCACAAAAAAGAAAACTACGAATATCACAATCAGCACAATAGACGGCAGTATTGAAAGCCACGCGCTCGCTGCTGACTTAATTTCATATTTGACGTTCAACCTGTCCCGTTCTATATAGTCCTGAACCAATCTATTGAACTCATCATTGGGAACAACTGCTTCAAAGCGGTTAGTATTTGTCATCTTGCCTGATACAATCGATGTATAATCACCGACAGACACAGTGACTTCCTTTATTCTTCCACTTTCAATTTCAGTAACCAATTGGGTATAGGACAGTTTCTGCTTAACGGGCTCAGCATTCTGAATTATCAGTACAAACATATATATTATGATTATTATCAATATATAAAAGCTTATACCTCTCAAGAATTTCTTCAACAATAGCCCTCCCTTTCAAGAGATATGATACTTAGATCACTTATATTATTTGTATAAATGAAAGTCTTTCTTTTAAAACCAATAACAAAAATATTCTAGCATACCGGAGTATAAAATACAATATTTCCAACATACTCATAAATGCTTAACAAGCTTACTTTTGGCAAAAGCATCAATTACTTTTCCGAATAAACTTCAGGCTTAAGCACACATACAAAAGGAAGGTTTCTATAGACCTCAGCATAGTCAAGTCCATAACCAACAACAAACTCATCGGCAATCCTGAACCCGACATATTCGATATCCACCTGTGCTTTTCTTCTCTCGGGCTTGTCAAGAAGGCTGCAGACCTTGACACTCTTGGGGTTCCTGGTCTTGAGATTTTCGATGAGATAGCTGAGGGTAAGACCTGTATCAACAATGTCTTCTACGATCAGCACATCCTTGCCTTCTATTTCTCTTTCCAGGTCCTTGATTATCCTTACCACGCCGGAAGACTTGGTTGCGCTCCCATAGCTTGAAACTACCATAAAATCCATGGTCAACGGCAAATCTATAGTCCTGACCAAGTCAGACAGGAACAGCATACAGCCCTTAAGAATACCTACGACCAGAAGATCCTTGCCTCTATACTCCTCTGTCAGCTGCTTTCCTAATTCCTTAACCCTTTTCGCCAGTTCCTCTTCACTTATCATTATGTTTCTTATATCCTTGTGCAAAATACTACCTCCTTATGTACTTGATCACAACAGCGTCTGAAGTTTTATCAGTAATTTTATACTTTTCGCTCAGCCTTCCGCCTACAATCCAGACAATTTCATTCCCGTCTGCTATAAGCTCGAGCCCGTCCCTTTTCTCACGGGGCACCTTCTCATCTATCAGGTACTCCTTGAGCTTCTTTGCTCCTTTCATGCCTATAGGGGCAAACATGTCTCCAGGCTCACGGTATCGCAGGACAAGTCCTTCTTTTATCCTTGAAGGGTCAATATAAATCATGTCCTTTTGTCCTCGCAGCTCTCCGATTTCCTCTGCTTTTTTCCTCTTGATTGTTATACAGCCGTTTGCGGTATCAACACTATTGTCATAATCATATTTTAACTTATAATAACATTTTTTATCAGCCTTAACAATATCTTTTGCCAGTACAAGCTTATCATAGGATACGAAGGCTTTTAACTTATGAGGGAGCATTATGGCAGCCCCTGTGGACTTTTCCGTAAGCTCCAGTACTCTTTCAAAGTGCTTGAAATCAAAGCCGTTCAATGTATTTGCAATCTTCTCCAGGCAAAGCCTTATAATTCTTCTCTTCAGCGCTGTATGAAGAGAAGTAAACTTCGGTATATATATAATCACCCTGTCATCAAAAAATTCTGCAGTCCCCCGGAGCTTTTCCTTCGCCTCAATCTCAAGAAAATCGTTTTCATCCTTTATCAGCCCGGAAAATCTGCTGAGTGCCATTTTAATATTGGGATTGAAATTTTTTTCTATAAACGGAATCAGTTCAAGTCTTATCTTGTTCCTGTGATACACCGACTCAAGGTTTGTCTTGTCAATTCTCGGATTCAAGCGATTTTCAGCGCAGTATTCTTCTATTCTGAGCCTGTCAACTTCAAGCAGGGGGCGTATAATATTGCCCCTTACAGCCTCGATTCCCTTTAGCCCGTCTATTCCGCTTCCGCGCATGAAGCGCATTAGTATTGTTTCTATATGGTCGTTCAGATTATGTGCAACTGCAATTTTATTACCCCCAACCTCTTCACAGACCCGGCCGAAGAGCCTGTATCTGATTTCCCGGCCTGCCTCCTCGGGAGAAAGTCCTGTTTCCTCAATATAAGCGGGTACATCAAACGCTTCAATGAAAGCCGGTATACCCCATTCCCTGCAAATCTCCCGAACAAATTCAGCATCTGCATCTGCCGCCTCGCCCCTGAACTTATGGTTCAGGTGTGCCGCATACAGACTGCACCCATACTCCCCGCAGAGCTCCATAAGTACATGAAGCAGACACAGAGAGTCAGGCCCCCCTGAAACTCCGACTACAATTTTGTCTCCGTTTGCAATCATATTATTCTTATATATTGTTTTTCTAACATCTTCAATCAAACCTGCCATAAGCTCACCTTCTATACGTTTAGCACTTGGTACATATAATAATGCTATCATAAAACATTATAATTTGAAAGTAAACAAAATATACAGAACGGTTCTCACTTATTTTCAAGCAAAAACCGTTCTTATTAAAACCGCCAGCAGTACAGACAGTAAAGCTATTACAGCGTTCAACGCATATGTAAGCCTTCTGCCGGCAAAGCTGCATCGGCATATAATATCCAAGCTGTCACATAGGCTGCCGCAGTCAGCAATGCTGCCGTCAAGGCAGCCGTCTACCGTATCATACAAGCCTTTGGGAAAGCTGCACCTTTTCAAACGGCAGAGCACCTTGGGAAGTTCTTCCCTCTCAGGATTGATATCCTTATTCAGCAGCATGGATATTAATAGAATTATTATTGCAAAAACCTGGTAGGATAAATCCGCTGTCCTGCTGCCTGCATTCCAGTTGCTTCTATCATACATGGGCGTGTATTCCTTTACTCTTTCACCTATGGGGGTAATGCTCCCCAGATCTATAAGCCTTATAAGGTTTTTCCTTTTGTCAACCATAATGTTCTCATATTTCAGGTCAGTATATACATACCCTTTGTCATTAATTTTCTTCAGTACATCTGCTATAATCCAGACAATATCAAGCTTGCTGCCGAAGCTGAGCTTCTCTCTTCTTAGTGCATCTCTCAGTGTATAGCCTTCAATGTATTCCATTATGAAGAAATGATATAGCTTATTGTCCTTTTGACAATCGTCAAGCTCATATACCTTTGGGGCGAAGCACATTCCTGAGAATTTATTCAGGTTGCTGTATTCCTTTGTGATGCTTACCAGGTCCTGGCTTATTTTCATTGCAAAGCGTTCTCCATAGTAGTCTTCCACCAGGTATATCTCTCCTATGCCTCCTGAGCCAAGTTTTTTCAAAAGAGTGTAAGTTTTTCCGCTCCATTGCCCTTTTATCCTGTCATATTTGTTGCTATACATAATATTTCATGGCTTCAGACTCCCCCTGCATATTACCGGTTTGTACCTCATAATACTTGTACATCAACTCACAGGCCTTGAGTATTGCCGGGCCTGTAGGAGTACCTCCATTGGTGCTTAAAGACTCCAGCTTCTGTTTCAGTATGCTCAGCTCGTTAGTGAAACTACAGATTATACTGCACATTCCATCTTCCTCTCCAGGATAAGCTATAACGGCAATGCTGCTGTTGCCTTTTCTTCCCTGAAGGCTCTCAAGAAGCTCCACTACACTCCTTTTAGCAACAGCAAGCTTGTCTCGCATACTGCCGCTGGTGTCAAGCACAACCACACACTTCAGGTTAATATTCTCCCCGTATTTTTCAATAAAATCTACCAGCTTAAGCCTGGATTTGGGCTCCAGATTTTCGATTTCCTCTCCCATTATGACCTTGAGCTGCCGGCTCACAATCTGTTCTATTGTCCTCTGTGCTGTTTTTTGAGTCAGATTCTGTATCGTCCTGCCCAGATCCTCTATGTGAGAATACTCACATAATCCTCCTCCGGCTTTTGCTATCTCCTCCACCTCTTCAATATCCTTTTCATCACTGCTGCTTCTAAGGTTGATAATTCCTATGGTGCTTACAGTGATACCTGAAGAATCTGCCCTCTTCGCAGCTTCAACAGGACTGATGCCCATATTGGACCTTCCGTCGGTTACAACAATTATCTGTTTTATTTCTCCGTTGTCAATCAGCGTGGCCATAAAATAACCTCCTTGCCTGGTAAATATTAATATCTATATCAAAAGCTTATTATTAATATTTGCCAAAAAAAGAGGTTGTTATTCAGTATATATGCTTACATGGTCTCCCATATCTTTGCAGCCATAACTGTCATATCATCAGGGGCTACCCCCCCGTTTACCTCCAGGCAGCTTTGAAGTATGTCCTCCGCCAGTTTCTGAGGATTTCTTGTATTAATATTCAATATCATATCTGCAAGCCACTTTTCCTTATCCACTATATCCTTGTTGCAGTCCAGAACCCCGTCAGTAACCATAATCACAAAATCTCCATCCTTAAGCTTCTTCTTTACAAGCTCCATATCAATATTGCTGAGTATTCCGACAGGAAGAGTGCCTGTCCTTATGATCTGTACGCCATCCTCATGCTTTATAAAGGTAGAAACGGCACCCACCTTGACAAATTCAACCTCCCCGGTATATTGGTTGATTACAGTCATGTCTATTGTGGAATAGGTTTCATCGTTGGATCTTAACAGCATCATGGAATTTATGGCCTTCAATGCCACATCTTTGTCAAAGCCTGCATACAGGAACTTTTCCAGCAGAGTTATAGTAGTATTGCTTTCCAGTGCAGCCTTTGGCCCTGTTCCCATGCCATCACTCAGAGCCAGCATGAATTTTCCGTCCCGGAGCTCAATAAAGGAATAATTGTCTCCTGATACTGTGCCTGATTTGTTTATCCTTGAAATACCCGTAGCAACCTGATACCGCTGTGCCTCCTTCAGCTTAATGCTGCATATGCTGCCGTGTATCAAATCACAGGTCATGTCTTTCTTGCTGAACTTCTTCCCTGTTATTTTGTTTACAGCAGGGATGATGTTTTTAATACAGTCACGCTTTCCTCCACAGTTGTCAATTCTTATATCGACATCCAGCCCATTTTCTGCTTTAGCTACAATCACATCCTTCACGCGCACAGTCTCATTATCCAACCCCACCATTATAAGCTCCTCCATATCCCTGTCAAAATCCACATCCATGTCAATCCTTAAAGCCAGGTCAGATACCACAGCGGATACCTCCTTCAACTGATCACTTACCAGCATTCTGCTTTCATTCATTTTTTTCCTCCAGCTAAGCCCGTTCCTATACATATCGTAATAATACCTGAGGCCTTCAGTTATTTCATCAGGCTTCAGACAGCGCTCCTTAAAAGTCTTAAAACTGTCATTCTTCTTTGGTTCTTCTCCATTTTCTATCATAGTAAGCAAGTTGAAAAGGTATTGATAGCTTTTGTAAAACTCCCGCTTCCAACAGCTGCTGCCCATACCACAGCCCGAGCAGGTTCTTGCCGCTACCTGATCTATTATCTGCGCTGCATCAGTTTGTGAAAAATAAGTGCCCTCCTGCACTGCATCCCTCAAGGTTTCGGCAAGGGATTTATATACTCCCGATAGTTCAGAAAGTTTTTCTATGGTATGCTCTTTGATTCTCATGCTATAGGACCTTTCTTTAAGATACTCCCCGGCAATTACCGTCTTGTATCCGGACAGCCTTTTCATGAAGCTTGCCGGCAGACAGCCGAACAATATTGATGCCGCAAGGATTTCATAAAACCTGATTAAAACTTCTGTTGAACCGTTTATATAAAAGGTCATAAGCGCATTGCTCAATATAAAACCCAGGGAGCAGCCAAAGCGGCCCAAGTTTTTCAGCAGCCCGCACATCAAGCCGCAAAGGCCGTAAACGCCTATTGCGGATGGAAGGATAGAGCCCGAAAGGGCTTGTACTATCCCCATAATGGTTCCAACCGCTGCGCCGGTACCTGTATTGCCAAGGTAAGCAAAAACCATGATTATAAAAATAATAAATATGTTTTTGACAGAAAGTCCTGCAATAAAAAACTCTGTCCCCACAAAGCAGAAGGCAGCCAGCACCGTTACAGCTATTACCTCTTCTGCCGACAGCAACCTGCGGTTTTTGTAGTTTTTTATGACAGGTATTGAGCGATCATATATAAGTATGAGTATAGCGATTAAGCTTGACTCTATAATCACCATTAAAAGGTCATATAGATAATAATTCTGGACATAAAATATAAAATATCCCGCTGCAAAGTTAGCTAAAGCTGCAGCAATTGATATCAAGGGTTTTTTCTCGATTTTGACCTTATAGGTTACTACATATAGAATTATGAAAACAAGAGCAGTAAAAAGATACTTCAGAAGCAGCCCTTTTTCACCGACGCTCAGTACCCCGAGCAATATGCTTGTCCCGACTACAAACAGGTTCAGATCCTGAATCATTGCGGCAGCTAAAAAAGCCGTGCAGAAAGGATTCAGGTAGTCCAATATGACTGCCCTCCCCAATAACAGTCCGAGAGCCCCCAATATCACATACAGCTTAAGGTTGCTGTTCATGAAAATATTCATGGTGTGCTTTAGCTTTTCTCTCCTGCTTGTAACACTGTGATTCGATATTGTTGCCAATTCAGCCACCATCCTTATATCAAATTGTTTTTCCAATTCTTTAGCCTTGATACCTGTCCCATAAATTGCCGTATAAGAATTCTAACACAAGGAGTTTGAATAATTTGTCAGGTTAGGTGCCTGAATATGGAAAACTTTAAGACAAATCAATGCTTCAGGTGCAATAATCTTTGGTCAGTAATTGACACCGAAAAAGTAAAGCAATTAAGCACACAAAATACATCAGCAAAAAGTTTTCATTTAAAGGAGGCTTCATTCTTCTGCAAACCAAAACAGCTTCCTATGATACTTAGTTTTATCATAGGAAGCTGTTTTTTCGTTTTTTCACAGGCTTGAAAATTCGTTTTAACTTGCTTTTTTGCATATTCCCTTAACTTTTTTTATTGTGCTTGAGCCGCACTCGCTCCAGCAATACGTCCAAATACCACAATGTCGGCAATTGCATTTCCACCAAGTCGGTTTGCGCCATGGATATCTCCTGTTACTTCACCAGCGGCATATAACCCAGAGATAGGTTTGTTGTTTTTATCAATTACACGAGCTTGTGTATCAATTTTCAGGCCACCCATAGTATGATGCACGGTTGGAAGTCTTTTTGCTGCATAATACGGCGGATTACCTAACTTTTTATCATAAGTCAAAAGCCCCAATCTATCTTTAGCGCCATCAACTACTGAATTATATTCATCAATTGATTTTTGAAGATTTGCTGCATCAACATTCATTAATTTTGCCAATTCTTCAACTGTATTTGCCTTAATGGTTTTGCCTAAAGTAACAGCATTTTCCAAATCGATGTTACTACCTGCAGGATAGCGTGTAGAATCTGCAACTACCCACATTGTTCCACCCGGCTGTTTGTATATGGCATTAACCAATACATCACGGCGGGAATCCTCAGCTACAAACCTGTCGCCATTATTGTTTACAAAGATTCTGTTTAAGCCTGATGTATGCGGCTGCCCCATCATCATACCTGTGCCAGGTTCTCCATTTGGATGAAGCTGGATAAGACCCATGTCTACAAGCTGTGCACCAACTGCTTCGCCCATTACAATTCCATCACCTTGGGCTGCAGGTCTTTGATTTGAGCAACCAATACTGCTATCAAGATTTGCCCATTGTGTGTTATACTTCTGACGCATTTCCACATTCGCGCCAAAACCTCCGGTTGCAATAACCACACCTTTATTTGCTGTATATGTAACCGGATTTTTTCCGTTCATTGCTTTTACACCAACTATTCGGCCATCCTTCAAAATTAGCTCTTTAGCAGTTGTATTGAGTTGGATTGTAATACCGTTATGATATTTGATATAATTAACAAATGGCGTTACGGCAAAAGCACCATGTGGATATTCTTTTTCATCGCCGTAATGGCTGCGCTGCCAAATTGCACCTGTAGCCATACCAAGCTTTTCCTGTACTTTCCCATAAAGGCTCTCAACCCACTTATTAGCAGAGAGTGCATTATTGGCTAAAACAGTAATTAATTCAGGGTCTCCCTCATAGTCACCACCGTTATATGTCTGCAGCATATGGAGCTCTTTAGAGTCAAATAACCAAGTATTCCCTGCGGCTTTATGCTCATTATACTGTCTTTGCACAGTCTTTTGCAGGTTAGCTTCATATTCATCATGCGGTTCTTTTGTTAGAAGCTTTTCAATAGCTTTTTCATTGGCTTCAGTCATTTTAATGCTTTGAGCTCTTTCCGGGTCAGCGGCATTAAATGCTCCATCAGAGAATATAGTACTTCCACCGACCAAACCAAGTTTTTCAACTACAATTACAGATGCACCATTTTGATGAGCAGATACTGCAGCGGACAGTCCGGATCCACCTGCTCCAATAACTATTACATCAGCAGTGTATGATTTTTCTTGTGGAGCTGCTTCCTCTTTTTTAACTGACCATAAATCAATATTGGCGCCCGCTTGCTTTAAACAATCAGTTACTGCACTAATAACTGCTCGTCCGGCAAAACTAGCTCCTGATACTGTATCTACAGCTATAGATTGCTCTTTTACTATAGCTTCCGGAACCTTGTTAATCACCTGCTGTACACCCATTGATTCATACTGCTTAATAATTTTAACGCTTTTAATTCTGTTTGCATCAACGACCGTCTCTACTGTTACAGGGCCGTTATGACCACTGGCAGTTGCTGTATAAGTTCCTGGGGTTAGAACTCTTTTAGCTGATTGGTTTTGCACAGATGTATCAGTTGGACTAGCCCAGACACAAATAGAAAGCAACATACTTAAGCAAATTAAATAGATAAAAAACTTCTTCATCTTTTCCTCCTTTTCAATCACAAAAATTACATAAATTCTCACCGCTCTACAAGTCACTATAGGGTGTTAACAGTGACAGAATTGATATCAAAAGTCTATTCAGTACAAAAAAGCAGAAGATTAATATGTTGCAGCCATGCAGATACTTAGCAGTCTATTTGAGTTCAGCCTGTGGAAGTTACCTTTACTATAAGGGATCTGGAAATCTTTGAATTAATTTTCGTCACATTCGTGTATACAGAACCTAGAAAAAAAATTACTCTGAAGTCGCAAGCATTGTCAGAGTTTACCTCGGATTGAACAATCTTGATAACCTGCAAAGTGGTGGAAGATTTACATCTAAATAATATAATTTAGTTAAAATAATATCAAACAATCTATAAGGCCAAATGTCATGAAAGAATCTAATATAATGCTGTTACCCATAGTAAAGTGGCATATTACTCAAGATATCAATGAGCAAATCATTTTTATGCAGGATATTGTATAAAAAAACACTCAGACATAAGTCTGAGTGTTGTATGCGTTATGGTAGCGGCGGTCAGATTCGAACCAACGACCGTTCGGGTATGAACCGAATGCTCTAGCCAGCTGAGCTACGCCGCCATGTATATTTAATGCCTGTCACCTATCGGTGTGCACCACTAAGTAGCGCAGGCTATGAAAAGTCTTTTTGGTTGCGGGGGAGGGACTTGAACCCACGACCTCCGGGTTATGAGCCCGACGAGCTACCAACTGCTCTACCCCGCGATGTATGGTGCCGAAGACCGGAATCGAACCGGTACGGTCTTTAAGGACCGCAGGATTTTAAGTCCTGTGCGTCTGCCAGTTCCGCCACTTCGGCCTTACCGTACTTGACACGTCCCGTGACGACAAATATTATTATATCGTCTTTGCACTTAAACGTCAATACCTTTTTTTGTGGTATTTATACCCTTTTGTTATCCTAAACCTTATCTGTTGTTTTTGCTAGTATGTAATTTTCAATGATTCCTTCAAGATTGTCATTCTCGCTTATAATAACGCTGTCCTTTTTCAAGCCTTCAACCAGATGCTGAAGTATGCAAATACCCGCAGGTATCACATCTGCCCTTTCCTTCTGCAAGCCTTTGACCTCCCAGCGTTCCTGAAGGGTCATGCCCTTCAATCTTTTAAAGATAGCGGCTATATCACTTGCATTTATTACTGTATTATGCACAATTTCAGGATCATATATGCTCAAGCTGTGAAATATTGCAGCTGTGGTAGTGGCAGTACCGCCAATAGTGATTACCTTGTCAATTCTCTTACGGCTCAGATATTCCAAGGGCTCTCTAAAAAGCTCATTAAGCTTGCCTTTCATTTTTGCAGCATCTCCGTCGGTCATCGGATTTCCTGTAACAAATTGCTCGGTCATTCTGACTGCACCTGCAGGGATGCTTATAGAGTAATCAATTTTGTCCTTTCTGCCAAGCACCAGTTCTGTACTTCCTCCACCAATGTCTATTACAAGTACGCACTCTTCGGGATTTTCGATTTCGCTCATTACGCCTTTAAGTCCAAGCTCAGCTTCTTCTTCTCCGCTTATTACTCTGATGTCCACTCCCGACTGGATCCTGGCATCAGCCGCAAAAGCTTTTCCGTTTAATGCATCGCGGACAGCACTGGTTGCTATTGCAAGCACTTCTTCCGCTCCATACCTATCGGCTTTGTTTTTAAAATATTTTAGGGCGTCGATGTTTCTGATAATCGATTTTTCTGTTATTATTCCTGTCTTTGAAACATCCTTGCCTATCCTGGTTACAATGAGCTCCTTTTCTTTTTTTGCTATGGAATTGCCTACAATTTCACAGAGCATCAATCTCATTGAGTTTGTACCAATGTCAATAGCAGCTACTTTTTTCATTTGCTTCTCCTTTTATTATTCCATTTTTATTTCGTTTAAACAAATAATAAACTGCCAGACCCGCTGACAGTATATTTATGCCACTTAGTTATTAAATTATCAAATAATTGCGGTTTATACAAAACTTAAAATTGCCGGAATATATCAGCTCTTTTGCAGTCCATCGCTCTTCCTGTATCCGCCGTTGCGCTTTGAGTCAGTATTTTTCTTAAGCTGCTGAAGCTTTTCGTCACTTTCCTTAAGGAACTTCGAAAGACGATCTTCAAATGAAGACCCCTGATTTTTTCTTGACTCCTGCTCCCAGTCAATTTCCATCGGCCTTGTAGTTCTCTTAATCACTTGTGCCTGCTTTATAGAAAGGTTTATTTTCCCATTCTTTTCAACAGACAATACTTTAACCTTTACTTTATCTTTTTCCTTGATAAAGTTCTTTATGTCCTTCACGTAAGTATCTGCAATTTCTGAAATATGAACCAGACCCATTTTACCTTCCGGCAGCTGAATAAAGGCCCCAAAGCTAGTTATGCTCGAAACTGTACCTTCAACTACCTTACCTTCCTCTATAGGCATATAAAAAATACTCCTCCTTTAATAAGCAATAGAACTGCTATGGATATAATATATTAAAACCCTTCTGCTGTCAATATTGTACCTAATTATCCCTATTCTGTATATTATTCTCAGTAGATGATTGGTCAATGTAGACCTTTTCCCCGGCCTTGACCAGTCCCAGCTGCTCCCGGGCCATTTTTTCAATATATTCAACAGAGGTCGCATTGTTTATCATTTCGACCAGCTTGTCATTATCCTTCTTAACAGCTTCTATTTTTGAGACTGCAGCCTGTTCAGTCTCTTTAAGTTCAGAAATCGCAAACTGCTGGTTTATTATTGTGACCACAGCATATACTATAAAAATAACTATAAACAGATTTTTGAACTTCAGCTTTCGCTTTTTCATCTGCATCCCCTCAACATTTTTATATGTCCTATAGTAATAGTATGTACAACTATTCCATATATTACCTTAATTTTCCGGCCCGCAAAGCACAATACCTATTTATATTCGACGGTGGGTGTAAAAATCCTTTAAGATAAGGCTCTAAAACATCAATTTAATTCTTGACATTCCTCTTGCCTTTTCTTTTTGCAATGAGCCTGTAATACTTCCTTGAATCTTCTATTATTTGTTTCGGCAATCTTTTTACCTTTCTTAACCTGAGCTTTTTTCTTCCCAAAAACCGGGAAAGGCTGATGAAGCTTCGGCTAAGGAAGGAGAAAAGCAGCTTTAGCGGTAAGATTGCAATACTGTTGGTTTTCTTGAAAAAGTTGGTGATACTCCTGAGAAGAAAACGAAATACCCCCGCTGCTATCCTGCCGAGCAGCTTTTCATACAGATAGAAACCAACAAGAAAGCCTATAAGCACGTAGGACCTTATATCTCCGTAGCTGCTGGAAAAAACCGCCCATAAAATCACAACAAACACAGAAAAGAGAAATAGTACGTCCCAAAAGGAGGTAAACAGCCTTTCATTTTTCTTCCTCCCTTTTACAACCCTATAGACATCATACAAAATGCCGATAAGTATTCCTCCGTATACCGAATAGGAGAATACATAACTCTGGAATTGAACGGTTTCCACTGAATGACCTCCTTAGATACCCGCTTTAGACACAAACGGCATAGTCAACTACATTACCTAGTGCTTTTTAACACAACAGATTTCTATTGTTCAAGTATTAAAAATGCACTACCTCTGTTTGGTGCCTCGTTTGCCCTAGAAGGGATATAATTTACGAGGCACCAATCTGTAATTAACTATGCCGCTTTTTAGTACCGCACACAATTTATATGATTTCATTTGAATATGTTGCTTAAAAAACTGCCCGTTTTTTTGACGTCTATTTTATCGCTATACACGCATGAAATTATGTAACCCTCAACAAACAGATTACCGTCATCAACGCTCAGTCTGTTAATATGCAGGTCTGTTCCCTTTATTGTGAGGCCTCCGGCTTCAGTATCCAATGCCACCGTATTATCATCAAAGCTGGTTACATCCCTGACGCCTGTGATTGTAAGTCTTTCCCGTCCTTCTATTGTTATATTATGAGGTTTTGACTTTATTAACTTCTTCTCTTCCATAAAAAAACCTCCAATGTGTTTTGCACTATATCCTTTATTTTCTTTTTTAAATAGTGCAAAACATTTCTTTGACTGTTATAAATCGCAGCTATTCTGCAACCTTCTTCATGCGATTTATATAGGCATATATAATATTTATATGCCGGGAGCCTGTAAATATGAATAAATTAACCATATGTGTCAAAGACGCACTGGTTACTCAATAAGCCTGTACATTTCTTTCGCCGCTGCTTTAGTGGCATTGTCTGCAATATCCAGTACTTCCGCCTTAATGCTCTTTTCGCCGAAGACAATTTCAATTATGTCTCCAACCTTCACTTCTGCACTTGGCTTTGCCTGCTTGCCGTTAAGATAAACCTTCTCACCTTCACAGGCATCCTTCGCCACTGTTCTTCTTTTTATAAGCCTGGAGTTCTTTAGATACTTGTCAAGTCTCAATCAAATCACATCCTATTTATTTCTAAGTGTAAAACATGTCCTAAGAGAAAAATCAGGCCGGAAAGGCCTGATTTTTCATCAATATGTATTTATTCCTATTTGTTTACGAGATCCTTAAGATCTTTTCCAGCTTTGAATATTGGAGCCTTTGATGCTGGTATTTTGATCTCTTCTCTAGTTCTTGGGTTTCTGCCTACTCTTGCTTTTCTTTCTTTAACTTCAAAAGTTCCAAAGCCAACTAACTGAACTTTGTCACCTTTTGCAAGAGCTTCTTCAACACTTTCTATAAGTGCTTTAAGAGCCTTTTCTGAATCCTTCTTTGTCATTGCACTTTTTTCAGCCATTTTGCTGATAAGATCTGATTTATTCATTACTTTCCCTCCATTTTTTATTTTGTAGGAAATATTTACTGTTTATGGATATTCTACCTCTTTCTCTAAAATCCTTCTTTTTTTTCACTTTTTTTATCTTTTTTTTGCTAAAAGTTGCTGTTTTGCTTCATTCCAGAGCTTATCCATTTCCTGCAAGCTCATTTTATCAAGTTTTTTCCCTGATTGCAAGGCTGTTTCCTCAATATACCTAAATCTTTTTATAAATTTTTCTGTGGTGGTTCTAAGGGCCAGCTCAGGTTGAACCTTTAAAAACCTCGAGACGTTAACAACAGAAAACAGCAAATCTCCTATTTCTTCCTCTATTATAGCCTTTTCCCCGGTTTTATATACTTCCCTGACCTCTTCTGCTTCCTCGTAAACCTTTGAAAATGCATCTTCTACGTTGTCCCAGTCGAAGCCGGCCAAAGCTGCCTTCTGCTGAACCTTAAAAGCACGCATCAACGAGGGCAGTATTTCCGGAATATCCACAAGGGTCTGAGTGTATGTATCTATGCCCTTATGCTCCCGCTTTGATGCTTCCCAGCTTTTTAGCGCCCCGCTTTCGCTTGTAGCCTTGACATCGCCAAACACGTGAGGATGCCTTATAATCAATTTATTTACTATATTGGTGATAACCTCATTAATATCAAATTCCCCATCTTCCTTGGCTATTTGCGAGTGAAATACGACTTGCAGCAGCACATCTCCAAGCTCCTCCACAATGAGGTCAAGGTCGTCCTTCCCGATTGCATCCAGTACCTCATAGGTTTCCTCAAGGAGATACGGCTTTAAGGATTCTCTCGTCTGCTTCTTATCCCATGGGCAGCCATTTTCGCTTCTCAACCTTTCCATTAGCTCCACCAGCTCATCAAAGCTCTTGTACTTAGCTTTCTCCAATGCAGGCGGAACATAGACACTTGTAAGGTAATCCACCCACTCTATCCTGTCCAGCTCATAAAGCGGTATCCTCTCAATACGCTCCTGGCCTTCCACTCCGGCTGCCCTTAATACGCAAATTTCAAAGTCGTCCTTGTAGTAGTCCATGAGCATAAGCTTTACTTCCGAAGCCACCAGCCTGTCATATACCTGTGTAATGATGTTTCCGCAGCTCTTGTCCGGCTTCTGGGTTTTGATACTCAACCCATCTATTATCTTCAAGCCATCGGCAGGATCTATCCTCAATGCACTCAATATAACATCAATAAAGCTTAACGCAGGTATTATTCTGACTTGAATGTCGCCTCCCGCCTTGGCGGCAATCAGTTCCACGCTTTTTTCCGCTACCAGGGGATGTCCTGGTACAGCATATACTACTTCCCCTTTTTCAAGACTAAGGCTTATTATGCGCTGACTTATCCTTTCATATGTATCATCAAAGGACTCTCCATTATCATATATATCATCGCAGCAGGTAAAGCTGATGCCCAATTCCCTGATGCGATCAATCACAGGATGTTTTTCAGTCCTCATGACCAAGGTTTCTGCCCCTTTTAAAATCTCAAGGGCTTCCAGGCTAAGCTGCCTGTAATCACCCGGGCCGAGTCCCACAATAATTATCTTCGGCATATTTGATATTCTCTCCTTATCTTTTGCTTCCTCCAGGCGAACACTGTTCGCCCCTACACCCCTTCACCTCGCACCTCAGACCAGTCATACTATAGTAGCCCTTTCTTCTTCAATACCTTTGAAAGCCTCTTTCCTCCCGGAGCCATTTCCAGCTCTTCTGTGGCGATCCCCTTTATGAGTACAAGGACTATAGCATATATCAAGGCAGCAGACGCTATGCTTATAAGCGTCGCAACCGAGTTTCTGCCCAACATTTCAAACATGAGCCTGTATGTGAAATAAGCTGTCGCTACCATAGCACCTGTCGCTATCAAAGGTTTCATAACAATTTTTAATAGATTCATACTGGACCTCTGATGCTTTATTATTGCTGACAGGTTCAGTATGGCTGAAGCCGCATAGCCGCATACCGTACCTAAGGCCGCGCCCCTTATGTTGATAAACGGTATTGAAGTAAGGGTATAACTGACCACTAATTTTACCAATGCACCGATTATCAGGTTGACTACCGGTATCCTTTCCTTGCCCATACCCTGCAGTATTCCTGTCATTGTCTGCACCAGTGTCAGAAATATTACCGCCATGGAAAGGTATCTGAGTATCATGCCGAGAGATGCCGGTTCAGCAGGATACATAAGCTTCATAATAGGATCAGCAAGTATGAAAAGTCCAAAAGCTGCAGGAAGCCCGATAATAAGGCTTACTCTGATTGCCAGCTCAGATTTCCTGGCAGCTCCGCCAAAATCGTTTCTTGCCAGCGACTCAGATATAGCCGGTACAAGGCTTGCTGCCAGTGCAATTGTAAAAACCTGCGGCAGATTTATAAATGCCCCTGCCATCCCTTTAAGCTGTCCAAGCAGGCTGGTTGCCGTCTCAAGGGAAAAACCCGCAGACTGCAGCCTATCCATGACTATGAAGGTGTCAATGACGCTCATGACAGGCATAATACTTCCGCCGATAGTAATCGGTATTGAGAAAATGAGAATTCTCTTTGCCATGCTTGCTGCGGACTCCATTTTAAGCTTGCCTGAAGATAATATGCCTAACCTTATTTCACTTCTATTTCTCCTGTAAATATAAAACAGAGTAAGGAAGCTCGTCAGTCCTCCAAGAGTAGTGCCGAACACAGCTCCTCCTGCTGCAGTCTCATATCCCATGGGCAGTGCCAGTATGGCCAGTAAAAACCCAAAGATTACCCTCGCAAGCTGTTCTGTTACTTGCGATATACCGCTTGGCGCCATGTTCTGCATGCCCTGAAAATAACCTCTGAAGGCAGCACTGACAGATACTGCAAATACTGCCGGAGCCACACAAAGAACGGCAATGCGTGCTCCCGGATTTTTAACCAATACCGCAAAGCTCTCTGCATTGAAAAACAATAAGGTCGACAGAGTTATTCCCAAGAAGCCTATAAGTACAATCGCAACCTTGAATATTTTATGTGCTTCATCGCGCCTTCCAAGCTCGATTTTTTCCGATACCAGCTTGGATATTGCAATAGGTATCGAGTATGATGAAATTGTAAGCATCAGTATGTATAGATCATATGCAGTCTGGTAATATGCCATACCTTCAGAGCCTATTATTCTGCCTAAAGGTATCCGGTATATGGCCCCTAAAGCCTTTGATATTATACCTGCTATGGCAAGTATTGCTGCCCCCTTGATAAAGGATTGTTTCCTGGAACTCATTTGCGACCTCCCCAAAATAACTTGACTATATGTTTCGCACTAAACATAACCATTTTATCACAAATGCAGGCATTTACATAGCAAATTTGCAAATTGCACAAGTGCATTTGTTTTAATCTGAATTATTAACCCTGCCATTTAAAAATATACATTATAGAAGTGTATTAGAACAAAAACAAAAAGTAGCAGCCTAAAAGACTACTACTTTGTTAAGCATTCATTACTGCTCCATTTGCTTTCCCAGGAAACTGGCCGCAGTTTCCGACAATTTGATTTCAAGTTCACCCATTTGTACATTCGGATCTTTAGATAGAATTAAGACTGCTCCTATAGAATCACCCTGTGTAATAATCGGTGCCACAACACCAGCTGTATACTTTGGTGTACCTTCTTCATCAGCAGATATGTTAATCATCTTATTTTCTCCGGTCAGGCTCAAAACAACAGTTGTCTTGTCTTCCATTATCTTTTCCAAAGCGGGGCTGACCCTTTTCTCCAGCAGCTCTTTCTTCGGTGCGCCTGCAACCGCAATAATGGTATCTCTATCAGCTATGCATGTGATGTGTTCCATAGAACTATGAAGGGACTCTACGTATTCCTTTGCGAAATCGCTTAGCTCACCGATTGGGGAATATTTTTTAAGTATTACTTCACCTTCCCTGTCGGTGAATATCTCAAGCGGATCTCCTTCTCTTATGCGTAAGGTTCTTCTTATTTCCTTCGGTATTACAACTCTTCCAAGGTCATCTATCCTTCTTACGATTCCGGTTGCTTTCAACTTATACCCTCCTTCTTAATTTACATAAGTGTTTGTAATGGTTATTATTTTACCAACTTCATTTTTTTATACACAATTTTGTAAATTATAGATAATAAATAAAACCCAGTGTCAAATAAGTTGTCAAGCCAATTCAAGGCAAAAAAACAACTCCGTCCTCGTATTGGAGAAACGGAGCTGTATTTATATGCTTATTACTTTAAATTCTTAGTGAACTTTTCAATTTTTTCGTTCTTTCTCATTTCTTCAAGAAGCTTTTCATATTCACTGTTCTTCTTGTCGCTCAACATGCTTCCCTTGAGTTGTTCCTTAACGTCCTCGAATTTGTCAAGCTTTCTGTCTTCCACCTTTATAATATGGAAACCGAAGTCAGTTTGAACTATATCACTGATCTCACCGGGTTTTAATGCAAATGCAGCATTTTCAAATGGTTCTACCATATCTCCATGTCTGAAATAATCAAGGTTTCCGCTGTTTTCCTTGGCACTTGGGTCTTTTGAGTTCGCCTTAGCCAATTCTGCGAAATTTTCTCCTGCTTTTACTCTTTGAAGCATTTTTTCAGCTTCTTCCTTTGAATCAAGCAGTATATGACTAGCCTTTACACTTATAAATTCATTCTGATGAGTATCATAATAAATCTTCACTTCTTCATCAGGTACTGTCACCTTTTCAGTAAGCTTATCAACAAGCTTGTTTATTGTAAGCTCCTTCTTTGTAGACTGCTTGAAATATTCCAGATCCATATTTTGTTCCTTAAGGAACTCATTGAATTTTTCTTCTGAATCGAAGTATTTCTTAGCATTTTCGATTTCAGTGTTTACCTCGTCATCGGAAACAGAAATCCCAAGCTCTGCAGCCTTCTTCATCTGAAGCTTTTCGTCAATCAGCATGTCCAGAAGCTTTTCTCTGGCAACATCATCAAACTTTCTTCCGTCAACTTCCTGTTCCCATACCTCGGTACCAAACTGCTGCTCATACTGGGCCTTGAATATTCCGAACATCTTGTTGAATTCCTCTTTTTTGACCTCTTCACCGGATACTTTTGCTACTACAGTCTTATTATCAACTTCAGGGTTTACCCTTACCATACCGCAACCTGCAAAAAATGCCGTCGTCACCACAAGAGTTAAGGATACCAGAAGCACCTTAAGTTTTCCATTAAACAATATACATCGCTCCCCTATTTGTAATTTAAGCCATCATTGCCACGATGGGTACCATCTACTAATTATAACTTATCTCATTCATTCTGGAAACTACTAATTTTTTCTAAGAGTTCTTTCAAGAATTTAATATTCTCCTTCTGCTTATCTTCATCTATCTTTACCGTAAAGTACGGCTGTCCGCTTGCAGTAAAAAGCAGCCTGTTGATGTATTCTCCAGCCACTCTGATTGCAGTCTGAGGCTTGATGCTTTTTTCTGAATTAAATTTCACTATAATGCTGTTTTTCTTTTGCGCTATTGATACTACACCGCATTTCCTAGCCAAATGCTTTATGTAGGATATGTCCAGAAGATTTCTTACTACTTCCGGCAAATCTCCGAACCGGTCCTCAATCTCTTCCTCAATATCAAAAAGATCCTCATGGCTCCCTATATATGCGATCTTCTTGTATATCTCTATTTTCTGATTTTCATCCGTTATATAGGTATCCGGTATATATGCACTTATCTGAAGCTCTATTGAAGTATCAATATTTTCTGTGACGGCTTCTCCCTTAAGCTCCCTTACGGTGTCCTCAAGGAGCTTGATGTAGAGGTCATAGCCTATAGCCTCCATGTGCCCATGCTGCTCCCGGCCCAGTAAATTCCCTGTACCTCTGATTTCCAGGTCCCTCATGGCTATTTTAAAACCGGAACCGAATTCAGTGAATTCCCTGATAGCCTGAAGCCGCTTTTCCGCAACCTCATTCAGTACTTTATCCCTCTGGTAAGTGAAATAGGCATAAGCAAGCCTGTTGGAGCGACCGACCCTTCCTCTGAGCTGGTAAAGCTGTGACAATCCCATTTTATCCGCATCGCTTATTATTATGGTGTTCACGTTCGGTATGTCAAGCCCTGCCTCTATTATTGTCGTACAAACCAGAACATCGTATTCATCATTATAAAAATCCAGCATGGTATCCTCAAGTGTCTTCTCGTCCATCTGCCCATGGGCTACTGCTACACGGGCCTCCGGCACCATTTCCTTCAGCCTTGCGGCAACCTTCTGTATGCTCCTCACACGGTTATACAGGTAATAGACCTGTCCTCCCCTTCCTATCTCCTTTGTTATCGCATCCCTTATAACCTCATCGTTATGCTCCATTACATAGGTCTGGACCGGGTATCTTTCCTCCGGAGGCTCCTCGATAATGCTTATGTCCCTGATGCCTATAAGCGACATATGCAGCGTCCTGGGTATAGGCGTTGCAGTGAGTGTCAGCACATCCACATTCTTCTTGAGGCCTTTTATTTTTTCCTTGTGTGCAACTCCGAATCTCTGCTCTTCATCTATTATCAATAATCCCAGGTCGTTAAAAAGCAGGTCGTTCTGCAAAAGCCTGTGAGTGCCTACTATGATATCCACATTGCCGCTCTTGAGATTGGCTATTATCTTGCTCTGCTCTCCTTGTGTCCTGAACCTCGATAAAACATCAATATTAACAGGAAAATTGGAAAATCTCTGCACACAGGTATTATAGTGCTGCTGCGCCAGGATGGTTGTAGGAACCAGTATTGCAACCTGCTTGTTGTCCATGACGCATTTAAAGGCAGCCCTAAGGGCAACCTCAGTCTTGCCGTATCCTACGTCCCCGCACAGCAATCTATCCATTACCCTCGGTTCTTCCATGTTTTGTTTTATCTCCTCGATGCAGCGCAGTTGGTCCTGAGTCTCGTGGTAAGGAAACATATCCTCAAATTCCTTCTGCCATTTTGTATCCTTGGAAAACGCAAACCCGACAGCCTGCTGCCTCTCGGCATACAGCTTCAGCAGGTCTAGCGCCATTGTCTCTATGGCCTTTTTGGCTTTCGCCTTGACCTTCACCCACTCTGCTCCGCCCAGCTTATTAAGCTTAGGTCCTTTTTCCTCCGAACCTATGTACTTCTGTATCATGTCCAGCTGGTCTGTAGGTATATAAAGCTTGTCATTTCCGGAGTATTTTATATGCAGATAGTCTCTGGTCGTGTTTTCTATCTTTAATTTTTCTATGCCGATATACTGACCTATGCCGTGATTTTCATGAACTACAAAATCACCAACCTTTAGGTCGGTAAAAACATTTATCGTTTTGCCCTTTTTCTTTGCAGCAGCCTTGCGCTTTCCTCCAAAAGCTTCCCTGTCGCTTATTACGGCATATTTTACTGACGGGAAATCAAAACCGCTGTTCAATATACCGGGTAGGATTACTATATGACCTTCCTTAAGCTCAATATCAAGCTCGTCCTTATATACTGCATCCACGTCTCTTTCCCGAAGGTCGGAAGCAAGGCGCATGCCTCTTTCTCTAGTCCCGGCAAGTATCAAAACCCTATACCTGCGTTTTTTCCATATATCAATTTCTTCCATAAGCATTGAAAGCTTTCCATGGAAGGGATGCATTGATCGGCTTGTAATACTTATGGTCTTTTGTGGATTAAAATCGTTGTTGCTCTTATATAAAGCATCCAGGCATACTCTTTTATAACCCTTCAGCCTTAAGAGCAGCTCTTCATATGTGAATAAGGAGTCAAATTGTCCCGGCAGAACCTCTCCATCCTCCAGGAGCTGATTGAAATACTCCTGAAACTCCATACCTATGGTTTCACTGTGTTGTCTCACCCTGCTCGGTTCATCAATGATTACAATGCAGTTTTTCATATAGTCCAAAAGGCTGAAATTCTTATCCGGGAAGTAAGAGGCATATTTTTCAATTCCCTCAAAATGTATGCCTTGCCTGAGTTTTTCTATATCCTCGGATATTCTTTCCTTCACTTTTGTATCGGAGGTTTTCTTCCTGCGGTTACCCCCTGAAGCCTTGAGTCTTGCATCAAGTTCGGATTGGAGGTTTTGTGCTCCTTTATCGAATTCCTCTTCTGAGACTATGAATTCTCTTGCCGGTGTTATCCTTATTTTTTTCGCCTTGCTCACTGAACGCTGGGTTAATACGTCAAAATACCGGATGGAGTCGATTTCATCATCAAAGAGTTCAATTCTGACAGCGTTGTGATGTATCGGAGAATAAAAGTCTATAATTCCTCCTCTTATTGAGAACTGACCCTTTCCCTCCACCATATCAATGCGTTCATATCCGGCTTTTATGAAGTATTCCTTCATCTCTTCCAATGAGACGGAGTCCCCGACAGAAAGTTCCCTCACCATTGCTGCAAAAAGCTCCGGAGACACTGTCTTTGAAAGCAGTGCCTCTATGGAAGCACACAATACTATATTTTTGCCGCTCATGACATCATCATAGGCTTTCAGGCGGTTCTGCACGACCTCATTGCTCCTGGCATCGATCCTGCGGAATACCAGCTCACGGCCTGGCATCAAAGCTGCCATATACGGATCAAAGAAAGATATATCCTCATATACCTTTTTTGACAGCATCTCATTGTGAGTAATGAAAAGACATGGTTTTCCGAAATGTTTGCTTATAAAGGCAGCAGTAATCGCTTTCTGAGTATCAGAAATTCCATAGACCTCTATTGTATTCAGATTTGTTTCAAGAGATGAAAGCAATTCATTAAATTCTTCCATTTCATAAAGAGGCTTCAGCATGTTATCAATACTCAAGTCCTCACCTCCAAAGTCACTACCTTAATAAAAAGGGTGCATACAGAATATTGAGGCCGGACATAATGTCACGACCTCATCCTTTGTTTAACGTTTCATATTGAAGTCTTGCCCTTTTGAAAATAGTTATTCTCAAAAGATGCATTTATTTCTCTCTATTGTATTTGTTCATTGCAGAGCTTATACCATTCTTTATAATTTCCTCGATAGCCAGGGCTGCCCTTTTGACAGCCTCTTCCATCAGCGGTATTTCTTCTTCCGAAAATCTGCTCATGACATAATCCGCCAGATCCATGTAGTCCGGCTGTTTGCCTATACCTACCCTTACCCGCGGGAACTTGTCTGCATTCAGATTATATATTATCGATTTCATTCCATTATGGGTGCCTGAGCTTCCTTCAGGCCTGATTCTGATTCTTCCTACAGCAAGGTCGACGTCATCATATACTACTATGAGCTTGGTTATTTCTCCCTTATACCAGTGCATAAGCTCCATCACGCTTTCACCGCTCAGGTTCATATATGTCTGCGGCTTTGCAAGAACCACTTTTTCCTGCCCTATCAATCCCTCTCCCAGCACAGCCTTGTGCTTTATCCTGCTGATACTGATGTTATGAACAGAGGCAAAATAGTCGAGTACCATAAAACCGACATTATGCTTTGTATATCTATATTTGTCTCCGGGATTTCCCAGGCCTACTATCAGATACATAAAAACCTCCGGTAAGTATAAAACTTTATTAATCAAACAGCTTGCTCAGGGATAAGCCCTCGTATATTCTCTTTATAGCTTCAGCAAATAAAGAGGCAACTGATAATACCTTTATCTTGTCCACTGGCTTCCCTTCAGGGAGAGGTATGGTATTCGTCACAACCAGTTCTTTTATTACAGAGTTCTGGATACGCTCAAAGGCAGGGCCTGATAAAACAGGATGTGTGGCAGCAACGTATATATTTTTTGCGCCCATGTCCTTCAGTACCTTTGCAGCATTTACCAAAGTGCCTGCAGTGTCAACCATGTCGTCAATAATTATACAATTCCTGTCTTCTATATCCCCTATGATGTTCATAACCTCTGAAACATTTGGCTTCGGCCGTCTTTTATCAATTATTGCAAGTGGAGCTTCAAGCTTTGTAGCCAGTGCTCTAGCCCTTGTAACTCCACCAACGTCCGGAGAAACGACAACTATATCATCAAGCTTTTTATTTATGAAATAATTTACAATAAGCGGCGCAGCATAAAGGTGATCCACGGGTATATCAAAGAAGCCCTGAATCTGCGGGGCATGAAGGTCCATAGTAATAACTCTGTCGGCACCTGCTGCTTCTATCAGATTTGCAACCAACTTCGCAGTTATAGGCTCTCTTGATTTTGCCTTTCTATCCTGCCTCGCATAGCCGTAAAAAGGAATAACTGCGTTGATTCTTCCTGCAGAAGCTCTCTTCAATGCATCAATCATTATCAGAAGCTCCATAAGATTGTCATTTACAGGGGTGCTGGTAGACTGGACTACAAATACATCCGCACCTCTGATGGACTCATTTATGCCTACACCTATCTCCCCATTGCTAAAAGTACTTACTTGAGCATCTCCCACCGGTATGCCAAGATTGAAGGCTATATCCTTGGCCAATTCTTTATTGGCATTACAGTTTAGGACCTTTATGCTCTTTCCATGTACATTCATTTCAATAGAAACCTCCCAAAATATTATTTGTTTTTTCTTTCGATTACCCAACCCTCTTTGTTCTCCTGTCTGGCTCTCCCAATAGCCAGGCTATCCTGGGGCACTTCCTTTGTTACGGTAGTGCCGGCAGCAATATATGAATTAGAATTTATCCTGACCGGTGCTATAAGATTTGCATTGCAGCCTATGAAGGAATTGTCCCCAACAAAAGTTCTGTTCTTATTCTTCCCATCATAGTTGACAAATACAACTCCGCACCCCAGATTTACATTGTTACCCACGTCACCGTCACCTACATAGGTTAAGTGGGAAGCCTTTGAATGGTCGCCAAAATTGGAATTCTTCATCTCAACAAAGTCCCCTATTCTTGCATGCTTTCCAATCTTGTTTCCCGGCCTTATATATGCAAAAGGTCCTACCGATGTACCCTCTCCTATGGAGCTCTCAAGTACTATCGAGTTCTGTATGTTTACTCCCTTGCCGATGATCCCGTTCTTGATCCGAGTATTAGGACCTATTACGGAATCTTCCTGGATAATTGTATCTCCCTCGAGAATACAGCCGGGATATATGGTTACATCCCTCTCGATTTTTACAGAGGTCTCTATATATGTGCTATTGGGGTCAATTATTGTTACCCCTTCCAGCATAAGCTTTTTTGCTATTCTGCCCTTCAGGATTGCGTTGGCGCAACTCAACTGGTACCTGTTATTGACGCCCATGATATCTTCAGCATCCTGGATTTTATATGCTCCGATAGGTCGGCCCTTCTTACGCATGATGCCAATAACATCTGTAAGATAGTATTCCCCTTGAGCGTTATTATTGTTCAAATACTTCAGCGCTTCCCTGAGTTCCTTACCATTGAAAAAATATATTCCGGAATTAATTTCCTTTATAAGCTTTGTCTTGCTGTCCGCATCCTTTTCTTCGACAATTGCCTCAACAAGATTGTCCGCATTTCTCACTATTCTCCCATAACCTGTCGGTTCCTGAAAATCGGAAGTTAGAATTGTTGCACTATAGCCTTCCCTATTATGAACCTCGTGCATGTCCATGAGAGTCTCCGGTCTGAGAAGCGGCGTATCACCATATAGTATAAGTATATCACCATCAATAATATACTTCTCCGCCTGCATTACCGCATGCCCGGTACCAAGCTGTTTCTCCTGCAATACGAATTTTACACCGGATATTGCTTCACTGACCTGATCAGCCCCGTGCCCTATTACTACAACGGGGTCTGACTCAGAAAGTTTGCGGGCGCAGTTTATGACATGCTCTACCATGGAAACTCCGCATACCTTGTGCAATACCTTAGGCACCTTGGAATACATTCTCTTTCCTTCCCCGGCGGCTAGTATTATCGGTGTAATACTGTATACACTACTCAATCTATCACCTCTATTACCTATATGTTTTAAACATTTCCTTAATTCTTATGTCATATTCCACTACCATTTTAACATAATGAAACTGCAGAAAAAAGGATTCATAAAAAAAGAATAGCCTTAGTATAGTATGTTTAATCAAAAACAGACTATTCTAAAGCTATTTTCCTATAAAAATCTCAGGCTTATATCCAAAGAATCGACAGAATTTGTCAGCGCACCCACAGATATCAAATCTACACCTGTTTCTGCCACAGCTCTGACATTTCTCTCTCCCTCCAACGCCATATTGCCTGATGCTTCAAGCATTACCCTTCCCTTGGCGATACTTACAGCTTCCCTCATCATATCCAAACTCATGTTATCCAGCATTACGATGTCAGCTCCGGCGTCTATAGCCTCCAAAAGCTCCTTTATTGACTCAACCTCCACCTCTATCTTCACTGCATGGGAAACATTCCTCTTTGCTGCCGCAACCGCAGGGGTTATGCCTCCTGCAGCTTTTATATGGTTATCTTTTATAAGTACCATATCTGAAAGGTTGAATCTATGGTTGAAGCCCCCTCCGGTCTTCACGGAATATTTATCCAGAATTCTCAGTCCCGGAACGGTCTTGCGCGTATCCACAATCTTAACCTGCGAATTTGCAACAGTTGAAACAAATTTATCAGTCATAGTTGCTATTCCCGACATCCTTTGAAAAAAGTTAAGAGCAGTTCTTTCACCCTTTAAAATGCTCCTGGCGCTGCCTTTTATCGAGGCTATGACAGCTCCTTTGCCTACTCTTTGTCCATCCTCCGTAAAGGCTCGGAAGTCAATTCCTTTATCTACTATCTCAAATACTCTCCGGCATACATTTATGCCGCAAATTATTCCTTCAGATTTTGCTATAAAGTTACCCTGTATGAATGCCGTTTCAGGTATGGTGGAGTCTGTCGTCACATCTCCCCAACCCAAATCCTCTTCCAAAGCATTCTTAATTATCTTGTCGATGGTCAAATTATCTAACATAGAGCAACCTCCCGCGCATATATCACTAAGCCGTATTTTTCAGCCCATTACTCACTATCTGTCCTGTAGTGGCTTCCACAGTTTTTCTTCCTTGCAAGGGCACTTTTCAGAATCAATGATGCTATATAAGCCATGTTGAGAGTTTCCATGGCTTTTATGCTTTCCAAATCAGCACCCTCAAGCTTGCCTGTAATTTTATCTATCCGCTGAAGAGCTTTCTCCATGTCCGGACCGTTTTTCTCAATTCCTGCATGAGCATCCATCAACGTTTTTATCTCACTTCTTATTTCCGCTGTATCAACAGCCTTCCCTGAAATTCTGGAGTTGTTAATGATATGCGGTTCCAAGAGCTCAAGGTTGGGTAATTTATTATTTATATCTGCCGCAGCTCTTCTGCCGAACACCAATCCTTCAAGAAGGGAATTGCTGGCCAATCTGTTGGCTCCGTGAACGCCTGTATTTGCTGCTTCTCCGCAGGCATATAAACCTTCAATGTTTGTTCTGGCGAATAAGTCGGTCTTTATTCCTCCCATAAAATAATGCTGGACAGGAGAAACCGGTATATAGTCCTTAGTGATGTCCACTCCTTCTTTAAGACATCGCTCATAAATCGTCGGGAACCTTTTCCTCAGATAGTCGGGATCCTTGTGTGTAATATCCAGATATACATGATCGCTGCTTGTCTTTTTCATTTCAGAAAATATTGACCTTGATACTATATCCCTTGGCGCAATCTCTCCCATTTCATTGTATTTATGCATGAATCTCTCATGGTTGATATTCAGCAGTATACCGCCTTCTCCCCTTACTGCTTCGGAAATCAGGAACCTGCTCCCCTTCTTATCCGGGTTGTAAAAGGCTGTAGGGTGGAATTGCACAAATTCCATATCGGAAAGTACTGCGCCTGCCCTGTAGGCCATGGAAATTCCATCGCCTGTAACTACTTCAGAGTTGGTGGTATTTCTATATACCTGCCCGATACCTCCGCTTGCGCAGATAATACTGCGGCAATACAGCACTTTTTTTGTTGCTTCTGTATCACTGCCTGCTGCAATCAATACCCCTGCGCATCTTCCTTCCGATACAAGGATATCTATCACAAAGCAGTTCTCTTTTATTGTTATATTCTCTCTCTTCCTGCAGACCCTGAGAAGTGAATCCACAACTTCCTTCCCCGTAGCATCCCCAAGAGCGTGCACAATCCTGAACCGTCCATGTCCGCCTTCTCGAGTCCTGGTAAGGGTTCCATCCGGGTTTCTATCAAAATTCGTTCCTAATTCGCAAAGCAGCTCAATGTCCTTTGGAGCCTCCTCAACAAGTACATTTACTGCTGCCTCGTTGCAATGCCCTGCTCCGGCCTTAATTGTATCCTTAAAATGATATTCAGGCATGTCATCTTCACCGATAGCAGCTGCAATTCCTCCTTGAGCAAGATAAGAGTTGTTTTCATCCATCGTCTCTTTGCTCAGGATACATACTTTAAGGCTAGGATCAAGATTAACGGCTGAGTAGAGTCCGGCAACACCGCTGCCTATTACCACTACATCCCATTTTTCGCTTTCAATTTTATCTGTATCAAAATTTGTTAAATATCTCAGCGGCATATGCATCCCCCCTTATTTTATCTTTAGCATTTCCTCCAGTGATTTCAATGCTTTTAATCTTATAGCTTCATCTACATGAATTTCATGCTGCATATTCAGAAGTGAATTATGTACATCTTCGAGCCTGGTCTTCTTCATATTTGTGCATATTAATCCTGTCGAAAGCAAATAGAAATTCTTGTCTGGGTTCTGCTTTCTCAGTGTGTGAAGAACCCCTTCCTCTGTTCCGATGATTATATCTTTTTCAGGTATTTCACCTGCATATTTAATTATCTCCGATGTACTTCCAAGGAAGTCCGCAAGCTTCTGAACCTCAGGCTCGCATTCAGGATGCATAAGTATTTTTGCATTGGGATGAAGCTCCCTTATTTTCTGCACTTCCTCCGCCTTTACCCTTTTATGTGTTATGCAGAAGCCCTTCCACAGGATTATTTCCTTATCCTTAACTTTGGACGCAATATAGCTCCCAAGATTTTCATCCGGAACAAAGATTACCTGCTTGTTCTTAACACTCTGCACTACCTTCAAAGCATTTGAAGAGGTACAGCAGATGTCGCTCTCCGCCTTTACCTCTGCAGAAGAATTCACATAGCATACTACTGCTGCGTCAGGATATTGGGTCTTCATTTCCCGGAGCCTTGGTGCCGTTACCATATTAGCCATAGGGCATCCGGCATCCCTGACAGGAAGCAGCACAGTTTTGTCCGGTGATAATATTTTTGCACTCTCCGCCATGAAATGTACTCCGCAGAATACAATTACATCACTATCCGTATCGGCAGCGTGCTGGCTTAAGGAAAATGAGTCACCTACGATGTCGGCAACATCCTGAACCTCAGGCACCTGATAATTATGTGCCAGTATTATTGCGTTTCTCTCCTTTTTTAATCTTTTTATTTCATCAGTCAGTTTATTTTGCATCGCAATCTATCTTCTCCGTTCAGCAAATATTAGATATTCTTAGTTGACTATAACATTTATTATGCCCTTTTTCAACATTGTTAACAAAGACACAAAAAAGAACATCATTATCTGAAAACACTAGATAATGATGCCCTTGCCGATTATATTCAATGCAATTATCTATTAAAAATCTACCACTTCTTGTGTTTCTTTTTGTAAGGTTTTACAGGATAATATGGCGGCCAGAAAACCGGGTAAGGCGGGTACTTGTGTTTCTTTTTTTGCTTCCAGTATCCCGGATAATCATCCGAATCATCACTGCTGTAATCGCTATCATCCTCATCGTACCAATACGGGCTTCTCATATCTTCCATTTCCATCATCTGATCTTCAAAGTCGGGCATTTGCATCATTGGCCCGGACATCATGGGGCACATCATCGGGCACATCATTGGGCAGCCCTGCATCATTGGACATTTTCCGCCCGGCATCGGCATTTCCATTTCCGGCATTTCCATATCATGCATATCCATATCCAGCTTCTCAGCCTTAGGATTCGGTTTTTTCTTATCTGTCATTCTTTTACCCCCTTCATAATTGCTGTTATTAATGTATATAAAGAATGAGACCAAAAAATGACATGAAAGAAAACATCCA
>CAZUGK010000008.1:40794-54980 GCA_964619815.1 uncultured Clostridiaceae bacterium
CTATAATTCAAATTCATCACGACGAATTTGCGCGCCGATTTTGGTCAGGCATGCGTGACAATTTTCTTTACAAAATCGTGTGCATCCGCGGTCGGCTGTATCATATCCGGCAGAATACGATACCTATTCGTTCTTTACTTTTTCATATTCTTCTAATATTGAAGTCTGCAACCTCTCTCTTGTTGAAGAATTTATCGGATGTGCTATATCCTTAAATTCTCCATCGGGAGTTTTTCTGCTTGGCATAGCTATGAATAAACCTTCCTGGCCTTCTATAACCTTTATGTCATGAACAACAAATTCATTATCAAAGGTTACTGAAACAACTGCCTTCATCTTGCCTTCTGCATTAACCTTCCTGATTCTTACGTCTGTTATTTCCATTCTAGTTCACCACCTTCCCGTCGTTCATTTTGTCATTTGAATAAGAATTCGTCATTTATTAGGTTTTTCCTTCTTTTTCTAACAAACAATTTAACAAATTATACAATTCCGGTATATTCATTCGGACAAGTTTCATAACTTATGTTTCTTCTTAAGTACAATAAATAAAAGCCACTGGACTTTGTTTCCTCTCTGTTCAAAAAGTCTTATCAATGATATTATCTGTAGTTTTAATTTTTTAACCCAACATAATTTTTCAATTTTTATTGTCTTTATCCAATACAGCATAAAATAATCTTCTCATATCTGCCGATAAACTATATTGAATAATGACAGCAATATTAATTTATAGGAAATTTTACTTGAACATTATCTGGTAACAAAAAATGGGCTATAATAATAATATGAATATTATATGCTAATTTTTCAGCATGTATGACAAAACATAATCACATAAAATGTAAAACATAAGTTGACAGTATGTGCATAAGAATGTAAAATCAAAGCGGTATATAATGCATTAATTCTTAATTTCAGGCAAAGTTAACTAAATGCAATTTTTTTAAGGAGTGTATCCTATGATTTCCCTCAGTAATGTAAAGAACGTTCATTTTGTGGGTATTGGCGGCATAAGTATGAGCGGCTTGGCTCAGATACTTCTGGAAGAAGGCTATAAAGTAACAGGCTCAGATATCAATAACAGCAATATAATAAACAAGCTCCGGAATAACGGTGCAGTAGTTTCTATACCTCACGACCCCGAAAATGTAGAGAATGCCGAGCTAGTGGTTTATACGGCGGCAGTGAAGCAGGACAACTGTGAAATAATCAGGGCAAAAGAGCTTAGAATACCTATAATAGACAGGGCCGAGTTCCTTGGGATGATTATGAAAAACTATAAATATGGTGTAGCTATTGCCGGCTGCCATGGAAAAACGACAACCACCTCTATGGTTTCAATAATATTTAAGAATGCCGAACTGGACCCTACAATACTTATCGGCGGCGAGATAGAAGCAATAAATGGAAATGTCAGAGTAGGCAGGAGTGAGTATTTTGTAACGGAAGCCTGTGAATATACTGAAAGCTTTCTAAAATTCTATCCTTTTGTTGCCGCAATTTTAAACGTAGAGAAAGACCATCTGGACTATTTCAGAGATCTGGACCATATAATATCAGCCTTTGAAAAATTCGCAAGGCTGGTGCCTAAGGAAGGTACACTGGTTGTCTGCAGTGACAATGAGCATGCCCTTAATATTTCAAAGAAGGTTAACTGCAAGGTACTTACCTATGGTATAAAAAATAAGGCTGATTTCTATGCAAAGAATATCAAATACGATGATCTGGGGCACCCTACCTTTGATGTGAAACTCAGGGACAAAAAGCTAGGCACCTTCTCTCTCCTCATCCCGGGTGAGCATAATGTATTGAATGCCCTGGCGTCTATAGCTATAGCATATAATGCAGGCATTCATATGGATGTAGTTAAGAAGAGCCTTAAAGAATTCAGGGGTACCTACAGAAGATTTGATATTAAAGGCGCCCGAAATAACATTACGATAGTTGACGACTATGCCCATCATCCGACCGAAATCAAGGCCACACTGCATGCTGCAAAGCAATTTCCGCATCAGAAGATATGGTGCATATTCCAGCCACATACCTATACCAGGACCAGAACTCTGTTTGATGAGTTTTCTGAAGCCTTCTATGATGCCGACAACGTGATAATCACAGATATCTATGCAGCAAGGGAAAAGGACACAGGACTGGTTAAACCCACCGAACTGGTGGATAGTATAAATAAATACAGTGCAAATGCTGTTTATCAAAACGATTTTGGAAGCATCGCAGATTTTATTGCCAAGGAAGCAAAGCCAGGAGATCTTGTTTTCACAATGGGTGCAGGAGATGTATTCAAACTGGGGCCCATGATACTGGATGGAATCAAAATATAAAAGTCATATTGAAAGTCTTCACGGAATTTAATCTGTGAAGGCTTTTTTTACCTTGTTTATACCGGCTGCCTGGTACTATAATTGAACTTGGACCTGACGGTTTAATTTATAACTCATGCTTTGGAGGTTTCTATGGAAAAAAGCAATATAAACAATACATATAATACAATAACCCACTGGAACAATTTCAAATTAAGGCTTGTATTTGAAGGAGTGGTTGTTGGCGCCTTTTCAGGCTTGGCAGTGGTCCTTTACAGATACCTTATCGAATTGGCAGGGCACTTTTCAAAAAAAGTATATCTGCTGCAGCAAAATAACACCTGGTTGATTTTTTTATGGCTTTTAACCCTGGTACTTTTAGGATATCTGGTTGGCATGCTGATAAAAAGTGAGCCTATGATAAGCGGCAGTGGGATACCTCAGGTTGAGGGCGTGCTGCTCAGGTATTTTGATATGAATTGGTGGAAAACACTATTGGGGAAATTTGTGGGCGGCGTAATATCACTTGGAGCCGGACTTTCTCTCGGCAGGGAGGGACCATCAATTCAGATAGGTGCTGCCGTAGCCAAAGGATATTGTGAAACCCTTAAAAAGGTAAAGCTGGAAGAAAAGTTCCTCATTACAAGCGGTGCCAGCGCAGGTTTGGCAGCAGCCTTCAACGCTCCGCTGGCAGGAGTGATGTTCTCGCTGGAGGAAATCCATAAAAATTTTTCACCGGCAGTTCTGACCTCCGCAATGGCAGCATCAATTACTGCAGATGTGATTTCAAAAAATTTCTTTGGGTTGAGGCCGGTATTTGATTTTCAGAATATAAGCCCTATGCCTCTTAAGAACTACCACTATATAATAATCCTCGGTATTATAATGGGGATACTTGGAACAGTGTTCAATTATTCACTGCTGAAAACTCAGAAGCTCTATGGGATGCAGAAATGGCTTCCGGAGCATATGAGACCGATATTCCCCTTTGTTCTGGCAGGCCTCCTTGGCCTTGTTCTGCCGGAGGTATTGGGCGGAGGTCATGAACTGATTGCTTCAATGGTGAATTTCAGTTTTTCTTTAAACCTGCTGCTGATAATACTTGTAGTTAAATTTATATTTACAATGGTAAGCTACGGTTCAGGCGCACCGGGAGGGATATTCCTTCCTCTGCTTGTTATTGGCGCTCTTATCGGCAACATATACGGGAATGTGATTTCAAGTGTCTTCAGCTTCAATTCCGAATATGTCCAAAACCTTATAATACTTGCCATGGCAGGGTATTTCACCGCAGTCGTCAGAGCCCCCATTACCGGCAGTATACTTATTACCGAAATGACAGGATCTTTCAGTCACCTGCTGTCAGTAGCGATTATTTCTATCGTTGCCTATACAACAGCAGATATTCTGGGCTCAAAGCCCATATACGAATCACTGCTTGACAGGATGGTAAGCAAAGGAAACTTTAAATTTCAGGGTGACAACAAAACAAAAGTGATTATAGAAACAGCCGTATGCATGGGCTCACTGCTTGAAGGGAAGAAAATAAAAGAGCTGAAATGGCCTGTGGACTGTTTGCTTGTGGCAATAAAAAGAGGTGAAAAGGAAATAATACCCAAGGGCGATACCAGGATTTACGCCGGGGATTACCTTATCACCCTTGCGAATGAAGACAATGCATCAGAAATAAGGGAAAAGCTGACACAAATAGCTGAAATTATTTGTGAAGATGTTTATGAGTAATTAAGGCTCATTCCGCAGAAAGAGCCCAGAGATACAAGGATGCAACCGAGCCGTAAGGGGAATACCGCTTCCTGTAGCGTTCAAACTTTTCCTTCGGCAATTCCTTGAGGCCGTAAAGCTTCATCATTCCCCTGCATATGGCCAAATCCTTGTAGCTTACCACATCAGGACGGCAGAGCGAAAAAATCAGCAGCATTTCAGCAGTCCAAACGCCTACCCCATGCAGTGAGGAAAGCTTTTTTATTATCTCTTCGTCAGTCAATGTATGAAGAGTGGCAAAATCCACCTCTCCTGATATAGCTGCTTCCGCGATTCCCTTGATGTAGCCTGCCTTTCGCTCCGACATGCCGCAACCTTGAATTTCGGACATTTCTGCCTTGGCAATGCTCTCAGGATCAATACTTCCAAGCAGGTCTAGCAATCTGTTCCATACAGTAGCCGCAGCCTTGCCTGATATTTGCTGGCTGACAACGCTTGAAATTATCGCAGTAAATGGATCCGGAGTAATCCTGCGCTTTATCATGCCTATCCTGTCTATAGCTGCGCCAAGCTTTTTGTCCTTGCTCTTCAAATAATCTATTTCTTTTTGGCCGTATTCAAATATCTGCATTATTTTCCTTTCTCCAATTCCAGCAATTTTCTTTTTAACTCAAGACCGCCCCTGTAGCCTGTCAGAGAGCCGTCAGTGCCTATTACGCGGTGACAGGGTATGAAAATCGGAATGGGGTTGCGGTTGTTTGCAAGCCCGACTGCCCTGGCCGCCTTAGGTTTGCCGATTTTTTCGGCTATATTGCCATATGATGCTGTCCTGCCGTAGGGTATTTCACAAAGAGCAGCCCAAACCCGCTTCATAAAGTCCGTGCCGTAAGGTTCAAGGGGTAATGTAAACTCTTTTAGCTCTCCTGCAAAATAGCTTTTAAGCTGTTTTACCGCTTCTTTCAGCAGCGGCGTTTCGCATAACTGCATATCCTTCGGCAATTCATCCTCAGCGATATATACATTGGTTATTCTGCCATCCTTTTCGGTTATTCCTATTCTTCCAAGGTCAGATTCATAGAATACTGTCGGCATTATTACTCCCTCCGCTTTTCCGGTGTTCCTTCGGTGTGATTCCAGTCTGTGCTTTAAAGCATTTGTAAAAGTTCGACAGGCTCTTAAAGCCTGCCATATATGCAATTTCAAGTATACTTGCATCTGTCTGCCCGAGCAGCTCTGCAGCCTTTTCTATCCTCAGGTCCGCAATATATTGTGTAGGGGTAAGTCCAAACTGTTTCTTAAAGAGCCTTGCTAAATGGTTTGTACTAACCCCAAGCTGTTTTGCGGTATCTCTTAAATCTATTGCAGCATCATAGTTTGAATCAAAAATATCTTTAGCTTCTTTTACCAGTTCAAAATCCGGCTCAAAAACCGCTTTATCCGGACGGCACTTTTTACATGGGCGAAATCCTGCATCTATCGCAGTTTTTGAATTATCGAAGAAAACCACATGCTCACGTACGGGAGTTTTCGCCTTGCAAGACGGGCGGCAGAAAATCCCTGTTGTCTTTACTCCATAGAAAAACAGACCGTCATAGCTTTTATCGCAGCTTACAACTGCTTGCCATTTTTCATTATCAGGTATTGTGAGATATTCTTTCATGGGTTTTCTCCTTATCAATGCTCATCTATAAATTTCTGCAGTTCATTATGCCATGCATCAGGCTCGAATGTGCCGATTTCAGTATCCTCTCCGAATAAAAGATCAACTATGTAACGCGGCTTTTTACCGCCGATATGCATTGCTTTAATACAGGAAACACAATAAACTACTACATTATCGCAAGGCATCTCCTGTGAGCGCTTTTTCATCTGCTCCTTTACCTGCTCCACGGGTAAAATGCCGTAAAAGCTGTCACCGCAGCAGACAGACTTTGTACGGGTGTTTTCCGGCTCAATAGGCTTTATATTCATTTTTTCAGCAAGCTTTCTGATTGCATTATGAACCCTTTCTTCTGTCCGGGTAGGGCAGGCATCATGTATGGACATTTCCATGCCATTATAGTCGGGAAACGGGAAGGTTTCGCTTTCGGCCAATATTTCCCACAGGGATATGGTTGATATTCCCTCATAAAGCTCTCTGTAACGCCTGTCGCAGCCTGCACAAGTATTGATTATCTGTGTGCCTTTTTCAAGCTTGGATTCATGTCTGCAGCAAATCAGATGCTCCGGAATATTCCCTGAAGCTTTATTGAGATGCTCCAATACTTTCCCGGCAAGCTCCGGTTTATAAATCATAAGTGCACAACCCGGTGCATAAACCTGTTTCATACAATTCCTCCGCAATAGTTCTTTAATAATCTACAAATATATTTTACAGGAAGCAAAACTATAAATCTTCCTCTATTTCATCAAGCAATCCTCGCTAAGCTTTAACTCCATAAATCTTGCACCTTCGATCGGATTATATATGTATGGCTCAATATCATAGAATCCGAAGGATAAATATAATTTCTGCGCATCTCTCATTGTTGAAAGCGTATCAAGCCTCATATAGCGATAATCCAATTTTTTGGCTTCATTAACGAGCTTTTCAATAAGCTTCCTGCCTATACCCAATCCCCGGTATCTATCACGAACGTACAGCCTTTTCATTTCGCAGATATCCTCAGAGATCTTGCGAAGTGCAATACACCCTGCTCCTTTGCCGTCAACCGATGCCAATAACAGAACCCCATCAGGGGAGCTGTACCTTCCCGGCAAGGTTTTTAGCTCTGTTTCAAAATCCTGAAAAGAAAGATCTATGTCCAGTGACCGGGCATATTCTATAAAAAGCTGCCGGACTTCCCACAGCTTGTACTCTCCCGTTACATGCTCATATTTAACATCAGGCTTGGTATTGTTAGTAAAAGGCTCCACAAATTATACCCCCTTTGTTAAGACAGCAAAATTCATATGCTAATTACGGCCGCTTTACTTTATTCAAAAGCATATTAACGGCTTCATTAACCCTTTTTTCACGTGTTTCAGCTTTTTTAGCGCCGGTTATCCAATCGGCATATCCTTTTTGATTAGTGTAGGAAAGTGTATTGAAGAAGCTCATTGCCTGCTCGTTTTCCTCCAGCAGCTTTTTTAAATCCTCCGGGATTTCGACAACACGAGGCCCATCATCCTTTTTCAGGATTACGTGTACAGTATCCCCCGGCTTTTTCCCGATGGCAGCTCTAATTTTCTGAGTAATCCCCAATATATGGCAGCTATGTCCCATTTTCGCCAGGGACCCTCTATACTCATAGCCATCAAAGGTTGCCCATACCTTCACCTGTCCCTTTACCCCGAATTCCTTCTCCACATCGTAAGGAAACTCAACAAAGGTTGCATCTATTGACTCCTGTTTTATAATTTCGGCATCAAACTCATATACTTCCATGCTTATCACTCCTGTTCTGCTGGTTATAAACAGATTATAAGCTATTTTATCTGATTATCATATCGGGTTTTTTTGTCATTTTCTATATTCATACATGATTTGTTCTTTAGCAGAATCATTTTCCCTGAAGCTGCCTTTCCTGATAAAGCCATTCCTCTCAAGAAGCTTTATAGAACTTATTTGGAAAAGGTGTGAAACTGATTTTATCCATTATTCTTCAGCCCCCAATACTTATTAGCGCTTTTGATAAATCTGAATTGACAATAAATCTTCAACTCTTTCGCTCATATATTTTTGCGAATCGTAAACTCCCTGGTTATAAAACTCAGGCGCCAATTCTTCAATAATGAAGTCCAAAATCAGGCTCGCAGCCAGATCTCCCAGTTCTTCCTCCCTTTCTTTCAGGAAATAGTTCCTTATGGCAGAGACCATATCTTCTCTCTGCTCTTTGGTCAGCTTAATCCTATCCTTATGGCTCATATTGTACCTCCATTATTTAATATAAAGACTGCGTCTTTACGGGCGCGAGGTTCCGGGGTTTCGAGGTTCCGGGGAACGGGGGAACATCCGTGTTTCTCCGCAGGAAATCCGTGTTATACCCGGACTTTCCTCGCAACCCCGTGACCTCGAAACCTCGTGACCCAGAGCACGTTAGTGCGCATTCTTACACATATACGGCACTAATGCACTACGCATTCTCGTTTTTGCCCAGAATACTCAGCAGCGCTCCTCCAATAATGAGAATTGCATCAATCAAGTATTTCATAGCAATGGAACAGTTTGGTGATATGCTTGAAGGCTTTTAGAATGTAAAATCAACAGCAAACTCCGGAATTCCGTAAGCGTAGGGAAGGTATTCATAGGCCTGGAAATATACCACAACAGCATTATTGGATAAATAAAAATCCTGATCAGCCTTGATGGAATTGAAGGGAGTAAGCAGAACTGTCATTCCCCTTTCTTCCATTTGCTTTTTCACTTCACTGCTTATCATTGATATATAGTCACTGCCGTCCTTGAATAAATCCTTAAGCTCATATTCTGCTCCTGTCTTTAAATCAAAGGTATATGAGCTTTGGACGGTAAGCCCGTGGGCACCGCCGCTGTACTGATAATCCAAAAACACTATACTTAACAGGCCTCCCCGGTTATACTTCACCTGATAGTTGAAATAAACCTCCGCCTTTATGCCGTTTGCTGTTTGTTCCGGAATAATACTTTTCTCAATTTCGTTTCCTCTATCCTTAGCTTCTTTCGCCAATCCGGCAAACAGTGAATTGAGTTTGTCCTGCACTTCGGCATTATCTAAGCCTTTTAGCTCCGGATACTGGATGGTCAGTTTCAGAGTATTTGTCTCCGAAGCCTCCCTTTGAGTATTGATTACAATAGGATTTTCTTCAATCTCCTGCACAGTTATCTTATTGTCGGCCTTATCCCACACTACCTTCAGTCCAAGATTGTCAGAGAAAAAATCCTGCCTTAAGTAAGTTCTGTCACCAACAAGCCTGTGTCCTCCAGTCATATAAGCCTCATGGTCATTTACCTTGGTTTTATACTCTGAAAGGCTCAAGGTTATACTCCTTTCAGCTTTGCTTAACTGTATCTCCTTTTTCTCTCCAGACCACTGCACTTCATATCCAAGCTCTTCCGAAATTGCCCGCAGGGGCAAGAACAGCTCCCCATCCCAAACCTTTGCCGGCATCCCAACTGCTTTACCGTTTACCTCAATATCAAGTGTTTTATCTTCTGCCGCAAAGGCATTTACAGTCCCGGCAATACACATTATAAGTGCCAGGACCAATATCAACATCTTTTTATACATAATAACCTCATCCTTTTCCTAGTTAATCATAAAAATACCTGTATAGGTTTGTATTTCTTTGTTTTCCGCTGTCCGCAGCAGGAACAGATAATATCCCTTCTCCTTTGGCAGTATGAGCTGCCCTTTTTCATTTGTACCTATCACAGCAAGGCTATCCTGCCCTATTTCCTTCTCAACCTTCTCGCTCGTAAGCTTTAAAATGCGGCAATCCAATAGTTCCCGATTCTCCGGGTACTTCAACGAAATTGTCTCACCGGCTGAAAAACCAGCTATTCTTGGATAATTATCGGAAAGATACATTGGCTTTATATCCTGAGGAATTATAAATGAATCAGCAAGGCTCATGTGACCGGCGGGTCTCAAATAAAGCACATTGCGGTTACCGTTATTATCTGTTCTGCCCTCCAGTGAAATCTCACCTTCCTTATAGCCTTTGTCCCATTCTGCGGAAGTCAGCATTGGTGTATATGTAAAAGCGAAGGAGTTATAGACCTCTCTATTCTTAGAATTAAGATAGTCCGGCATATAATCCTTACTGCGCCTAATATACATTCCTGAAACAGACTCTCTTTCCCCATTTTCTAATACAACAATAAAGTCTATAGGTATGTCCCTGCCGCTTACAGGTATTATATAGCCTTGGGGATTTTCAAATATACGGGTGTCCTTTTCCTTGGGATTAATATGTGCAACTATTTTTTCTCTTGGTATCATACTGACTACCTTGTCAGAGAATAATGCTTCCACCTTTTCAACAGGAACCGGACTGCCTTTATCTCGATTCGCTTCTACTCCGGCAAGCCCGAAATATATATAATAGCCTTTGAACTGCGTATAGTTCAGGGTCCAACAGTAGCTGCCCCTTGTCGCATATGTAACCTTGTTATTCGCACCAATGAAATGCAGGTCAGGGTAGTGTTCTCCATCTTTCAATTGCTCTGCAAGCACAAGTGTGCCATCCTCAAAAGGCATCTGCTCATAAATAATGATTGGCTCACCTGTATTGTCATAAAACTCCGCTATTTCTTCAGTAATGGTTGCCCCTCCCTCTGCCTGGGCGACTATTGCTTTTATGCAGCTTTGTACATAGTCATCATCACTGAGCTTGTTTTGAACGGTCTTCTCCCAAACAGATTTTTCTGCCAGAGTCTGCAAATTAACACCATACCACTTTTCAACATCACTGCGTAAAACCTTGTACGATGATCCTTCAAAATTAAATGCGACTGCTTCAAGATTATCAATTAGGACAAAGGCTGTTGTGGCGTTATAAATTATTGCTCTTTCAACCTTATCTTCGCCAATAGCATTGATTGTTTTTTTATAGTTTACCTCTCCGGTCAATTCTTCAGGGAATAGATGAAATGTCATCTCAACATCATTTAAAGGCAATGAGTAAAATAGATTAGCGAAGTTCGAGGCATTGCCCATATACTTATTCTTATATTTTAGAATACTGTCAAAGTCATGTGTAGATGGGTCTTGGAGCTTAATGCCGGACTGCTGCCCGCTCCGGACAAGCTTAGGCACAATAATTCCCTGTACGGCTCCAAATAAGACAACAGCAATAACAAGCAAGCAAAGAATTATTTTACTCCTTGTCTTCATTACACTCACCCTACCTCATATTTAAAATAGATATTGTTTATTCACCTGATAATTAATCTATTTCTTTTTGTCCCTATAGTCCAGGAGTACTTTTGCAGCTAATAATAGGAGAAATAAAAATAGAAGCAAAATATTTTTCCCTGAAATTGAGTAAATAATTACAAGAATACTCCACAATATCAGAAATAAAAAAGTCCGGTTTTCATTTCTCAAAATACCGCCTCCCGATAATCGACATGCAAAACCGAAATGGAACACAATATATGAAAAATGCGACGCTGTCGCATTTTTAAGTCACTAGTCTCCGGTCGCTAGTCGCTAGACCAGGGTAGGGCTTTGAAGGCTAGGTTAGACTACGAATTACTAGCCATACCTATAAGGAATACCCTAATTCTAGAGACTAGAGACTAGTGTCTAGCGACTAAAAACCATGTTTTATTTGAGACGCATCTTTTATATAATCCTGCAGTTAACACAATGCAATACCGTCATGCTGTCATGCTTTAGTTACCAAATTATTTATTTCCTTTTCCAGCTTTTCAATACTTGAAGCTTCTTCATTTTCCAAATGACTAAGCATGCTTAACACGTCTTCTACCTGACTTTTGACCCTGGACACGCTCTCCTGGGAGCTATGAATTTTTGACTGCATGAACCAGTCTGCAATCAAACCGTCAAAGAAGAAATCTGCGAACTTGGCAAAGCCATCCGTTTCAATGCATATGTCCTCGCTAATCCTTACATCGGCAAGTTCAGCCTTGAACCGGCGCAATAAAGCCTGCGCCTGTTCCGCTTCATACTTGGCATCATCTATATGGGAATGCTTTGCAAGGTCTGAAATCAGTCCGCCACCAAGCATATCCCAAGTTCCCCAGCCTTCTGCACTGTCAAGACTGCTCAGTGCTTTATCCAGGCTGCTTATTACATTTCTGCCGGCAGAAATTGCTTCTTTAATCTCTTTCAGGGAGCTTCTCGAAGTATTTAGCTGCTCGCTAAAATCCATTAGGGATTGAGCCTTTTCCGGGTCTGATTTCATTAGCATATCTCTCTTTTGAGCATACAACCTCTCGTACATACGTTCACAATCCATGTGTTTCATGCGCTCGGAGTTAAGCCTGGAAATCTCATGCTTCACATCCTCCAAATCAAGTACTGCCTGGTCATACTTCAGCTTTGCGGCAAGAGCTTCACTCTTTTCCTTCTCCACATGCTCCGGAAGGCTGCCAAGAACAGAGTAGAAAATGTTAGCAAGGCTCTTTCTTTCAAGCCTCTCCACATCAAGATTCTCTTTATCCAAAATATCCTTCAGCTCAGATAGCCTACGTTCAAGGGATAATTTCTCATCCCTAAGGCCTTTCAGCATAGAATCAATTTTACGCAGGCGGCGGATACCCTGCTGTGCCTCTTCCAGCCGCCGGTTTATTTCAGCATACATAACCATTACTCCTTTTTATCCAAGCATTAAGTCCGATAAATAGTCTAAAAAGCTTTTTTTACTGTTCTTTCCTCTACAATCCTGACCTCTTTGATAAATGGTTCCAAACTGACTATTTGCTCTTTAGTCAGCCCCTTTGCATCAAATATGATTTCACCGGATACATCTAAGCTGCTCCCCTGCGGAATAACCTTATCTACTTTTATTGTTGTATCTCTATTGGATACTCTTTCAAGGAATTTTTCCGATAATACAGGCTTGACAGAAACTATCTCCATATCTGCCGCTTCATTATTTGTCAGGGTAATAGTAAACTTAAAGCTTTGTGTTTCGATATCGTTTGTGTTATTCCCCACCGCTCCGATACTTGTACTTATGCCACTGATATCTATATCTGCTTTGCTCACTGTACTATCTTTTGAACATGCTGCAGATAATAAAAGAATAGCTACCAGAATCAGTATACTAACTTTCTTAAGCATTTTTTCCTCCTATTCAACATAATCGTCCGACCTGCATTTTCACTATACTGCGGGGGTAGGTATCACACCAATCATGCCGTTTTGTTATAATATCCGATATGAATCGGTTTCAATTTACTTTCTCTACGTGTTTTCTGGCATACTCTAGTACCATATCTGATAATATATGCTCATCATCCTCAATTATATAGATGAAATCAGTATTTGCGGCTGTATATCTTTTTAAACTGCCTTTTGTGACGACGAAATGAAGCGGAAATGCCTTATCGTTATATTCATCGGAGAATGTCCCCTTTATATATCCGGCCAGAGGTGCTTCTCCATATCTATAGTCCCGTCTGCCCTGAAGGTAATACCCTCTGCTGCAAGCATTGCCCTTTGAATTTCCATGTCTCCGAACACATACCCGGGGGACAGCTCTCCCGTTGCCTTTACTACCCTATGACAGGGCAGGTTCATGCCCTCCGGTGCACTTCTCATAGCCCAGCCTACAATCTTTGCCCCCCTTGGATACCCGAGCATCCTGCCTATGCCGCCGTAAGTAGCAACCTTTCCCTCAGGTATCCGGGAAACTATTTCGTATACTCTTTTAAAAAAACCTTTTTCTTTATCCGCCATAATGTCTATCCTTCTCTGTTCTTTTTCTTCTTCAACAGTGCAGAAGTGTCCAGGTTTTCGCCCTTCGGCTTTTCCGTCTTCGGTTCCTTTGCCTTTATTTCCGGCTTTTCTTCTGCTTTTGACTGTGGTTTAACTTCGTTTACAGTTGGTTTGACTGCTTCAACCGTAGTTTTAAGCGGCTTTTTTACCTTTACCGGCTTTTTACCTTCCGGCATCAGCTTTGCCCTTATGGCCGAGAGCTTTTCCTCAAGCGCTGCCAAAGGCAGGTTAAGCCTTCTTAACGCGATGTCAAGCATGAATAGTAAAAGTGCCAGTATAAGCAGCGTCGGTGTCAAATCTATAGCTCCGAATATATCCTTCATTTTTCCCTTGTATACATCTTCAGGAGTATTGATAAGTGTTCCCCCGGCCTCCTTAATAAGTCTGTCAAGATATCCGCTCGGGGGTTGTATCCTGTACTCCGGTGAATACTGCACCGATATTCCTGTGCTCGCGGCGTTTACTGTCTCTCCATCCTTCTGCTGCAGGGCTTTTATAATATATGAGCCTGTTTCGGTTATTTCAAAATCTCCGCTGTACTGTCCCGGTGCTACAGGGTAAAGTGTGACCTCCCTGCTCTCAAGAGAAGGCGATACAATAGTGGCCTTAGTCTCAAACTCACCCTTATTCACTTTGTTGTTAAGAGTTACGACACCCTTTCCCCCCTGCACCTCTGTCTCTACCGTAATATCGTCCTCCCGGTACTTTTCTA
>CAZUGK010000009.1:0-54870 GCA_964619815.1 uncultured Clostridiaceae bacterium
CAGCTGCAGTCATAACTGTCATTGTGCTGGTAGCTATAGTGGGAAACGTGCTGGTAAACGGAATCAGCCATCTCAGCCTGGAATTCCTGACTCAGGAACCTGAGAATATGGGTAAGGCCGGCGGTATTTTTTCAATAATAATTACAACGATATATCTGGCATTATTTTCATTAATTATCGCGGCACCTGTAGGTATCTGCGCAGCGATCTTCCTCACCGAGTATGCCAAGGAAGGCCCAATCATAAGGCTTATCAGATTCGGCACCGAATCACTTGCAGGAATACCTTCTATTATTTTCGGACTTTTTGGATATGTTTTCTTTGTTGTATTTTTAAAGTTCAAGTACTCCATGGTATCCGGGGGACTTACGCTTACACTTATGATACTTCCTACTATAATAAGAACATCGGAGGAAGCAATAAAAATGGTTCCACGCTCTTATAGGGAAGGGAGTCTTGCATTAGGAGCGACTAAATGGCAAACAATATATAAGGTAGTCCTTCCGGCAGCAATTCCCGGTATACTTACCGGGGTTATACTCGGGATAGGCAGAGTTGTGGGCGAAACAGCAGCAGTAATATATACGGCTGGAAGCTCGCTGGGATTGCCGAATTCCATATGGAGACCGGGAAGAACTATGGCGGTTCATCTTTATATACTGGCATCCGAAGGATTATCAAAGAATAATATGTATGCAACCGCAACAGTTTTAATTATTACTGTGCTTATTATCAATTTTGCAGCAAATAGGCTGATAAAACACTTTATCAAAGCTTAAAAGAGGGGGAGAAAAATGTCTGAAAACAAGATAGAGGTCAGTAAGCTGAACTTATATTATACAGATTTCCATGCGCTGAAGAATGTAGACATAAATATAGCCAAAAATGCAGTCACAGCCTTTATAGGTCCTTCCGGCTGCGGTAAATCAACATTTTTGAGAACACTTAACAGGATGAATGACCTTATTGACGGAGTAAGGATTGATGGAAAAATAACACTTGACGGTACTGACATACAGAAATATGATGTGATAGAATTAAGAAAAAGAGTGGGTATGGTTTTTCAGAAGCCTAATCCATTTCCAATGTCTGTCTATGACAATGTCGCCTATGGACCAAGAGTCCACGGGCTTCGTGACAAGAGAAAACTGGATGATATAGTGGAGAAGAGCCTGAAAAGCGCTGCAATATGGGATGAAGTAAAAGACAGGCTGAAAAAGTCCGCCTTGGGATTATCCGGAGGGCAGCAGCAGAGATTATGTATTGCAAGAGTGCTTGCCGTAGAGCCTGAAGTGCTTCTTATGGATGAACCGACCTCAGCATTGGACCCGGGTTCAACTCTCAAGATTGAAGATTTGATGGAGCATCTCAAAAAGGACTATACTGTAGTTATCGTAACACATAACATGCAGCAGGCAGGCCGTATATCCGACTATACCGCTTTTTTCCTGACTGGCGAGATAGTGGAATGTGATTTGACAGAGAATGTGTTTTATAAACCGAGGGACAAGAGGACTGAGGATTATATAACAGGAAGATTCGGATAAAGAATATATTATAAAATGTATTATAATATGGAGGTGTGAGGATGACGCGAAATTATTTTGATCAGGAATTACAGGAGCTTCAGGTATCGCTTTTAAAGATGAGCAGTATGGTTGAAGAGGTTCTCGGAAATTCTGTAAAGGCCCTTAAAACCAAGGATGCTGAGCTGGCTCAAAAGGTCATAGATAATGACGATGAAATAGATAATATGGAGTTTGTAGTAGAAGACAAGTGCATTAAGCTTATTGCACTGCAATCTCCTCTGGCCAAGGATCTAAGGATAATAGCCACAGCGCTTAAGATTATTACAGATCTTGAGAGAATAGCGGACTATGCAGTGGATATAGCAAAAATAACAATCAAGCTTGCAAATGAGATGTATATCAAAGAGCTTATCGATATACCCAGGATGGCTGAAATTGCCGTTAATATGGTAAAAGGAAGCATTGATGCATATGTAAACCTTGATATTCAAGAGGCACAAAATGTCGCGAAAATGGATGATGAGGTGGATGCACTGTACAAACAGATTTTCAGAGAGCTGATGTTTATTATGATGGAAGACCCCAAGACAGTTCACCAGGCAACTAATTTCCTGCTTATAAGCAGATACCTTGAAAGAATCGGGGATCATGTGACTAATATATGTGAACGCATAATTCATACTGTAACAAGTGAGCATGTGAACTTGAACGAATAAAGGATGTTTCCGGAACATCCTTTTTTTCTGCACTTCTTTTTATGAGTGAGTATGGCTCATGGCTGAATACTATAGTATAATATGAAATTGGTATGATATAATATTATGTAAAAGTTGACAACAAGGCGTTTTGCGGAAAACATTTAAGATTTAAGACAAATTCCGCAAAACGGTTACATTAGTGTTATTGAATTTGAACAATACCCAATGTGTATTCTTAAGTGAGTTCAATATTATATGTTTTGCACTGGCGCTTTTTATTGAAACCAAATGTGCAAGACATTTTCATTGATTAAGGAGGAAGAGGATTTGGCAAATACGGGCGTAGAAATAATAGAAGTACGTCCTTCAAGTATAGCTTCTGAGTTAGGCATCAAAAAAGGAGACAGACTGATAAGTATAAACGGTGCTGGCATAAAGGATATACTCGAATATAAATACCTGACTACCGACGAATTTCTTGAGGTCGAGATAGAGAATGGCAAGGGTGAGATATGGATTTATGAAGTGGAAAAGGATTATGACGAGGATATCGGTATAGTTTTTGAAGGAATTATCGACAAGCCGAAATCATGTCATAACAAGTGCATATTCTGCTTTATAGACCAACTGCCCTCGGGTATGAGGGAAACCTTGTACTTTAAGGATGATGATACCAGGCTTTCATTCCTGCAGGGTAATTTTGTAACGCTTACTAATCTCAGTGAAAGGGAAATAAACAGGATTATCAGATACCGCATAAGCCCGATAAATGTTTCGGTGCATACTACAGATCCGGACTTAAGGAAAATGATGCTGAACAACAAAAATGCCGGGAAGCTTATGGATTATCTTAAAAGGCTGAAGGAAGGCGGAATAGAGGTCAAGGCGCAGATAGTGCTATGCCCCGGTGTGAACGACGGCGAAAATCTGGATAAGACCCTGAAGGACTTATCTGAACTGCATCCCGAGTTAAGTTGTGTTGCAGTTGTTCCGGCAGGACTTACAAAACACAGGCAAGGGCTTTTTGAACTGAAAGAATTTGATCAGGCAAAAGCTTCTGCAGTTATTGACCAGGTAAGGAAGCTGCAGGATAAGTTTCTTTCTGAACTGAATACCAGATTTGTATTTCTGTCTGACGAGTTTTTCATGATTTCCGGGAGAGACCTGCCGGGATATGATGAATATGAAGGCTTCAGCCAATTAGAAAACGGGGTTGGCTTGATTACTTTATTCAATGAAGAAATTACTGATGCTATTAATAAGCTTGGTAGTTATAATAAGAAGAGAAGAGTAGTATCAATAGTAACAGGAGAATATGCCTATTCCACTTTGAAAAATGCGGCTGCAAGAATAGAAAATGCTGTTCGAGAGCTGGAGATAAGGGTATTTGCAGTAACAAACGATTTCTTCGGACATGGTGTGAAAGTAGCCGGCCTGCTTACAGGGCAGGACATAATAGGCCAACTAAAAGGTAAAGCTATTGGTAACGACTTGTTTATACCGGAATGCATGCTTAAAAGGGATGAAGCGGTTTTTCTTGACAACATCACCCTTGAGCAGCTCGCAGAGGAGCTTGATGTAAAGATCACGGTTTGTAAAGAGGACGGAAGCGACCTTGTTGCGAATATATTGTCAATTTAAGTGATTTATAAACAGAATGAAGGTTTGAGTAATAATCGGATACTTAGGAGGTGGGCATTTGGCAAAGCCAATTGTTGCAATAGTAGGACGTCCCAATGTGGGAAAATCAACTCTTTTCAACAAAATAGCAGGAAAAAGGATTTCTATAGTAGAGGACCATCCCGGAGTTACCAGGGATAGGATTTATACTGAGGTTGAATGGCTGGATAGAACCTTTACACTCATTGATACAGGGGGGATCGAGCCGTACAGTGAAGATGCAATTGTAAAGCAGATGAAGCGGCAGGCAGAAGTTGCCATAGAGACTGCGGAGGTTATTGTTTTCCTTGTAGACGGACAGGAGGGTATTACCCCTTCAGACCATGAAGTGGCAAATATGCTTCGCAGGACAAAGAAAAAAATAGTACTGGCAGTTAATAAAATTGATGCACCAAAGTATAAGGACAATGTATATGAATTCTATAACCTCGGATTGGGTGAACCAATGGGTATTTCCTCCGGCCAAGCCCTGGGCCTTGGGGATCTGCTGGACGAGATTGTAAAGAGCTTTCCTCCCGAAGGGGAAGAGGTTTACGATGAATATACCATTAAGGTTGCTGTTGTAGGGAAACCCAATGTAGGCAAGTCCTCACTGGTAAATAAGATACTTGGCGAAGAAAGGGTAATAGTAAGCAATGTGCCCGGAACCACAAGAGATGCAATTGATACTCTCTTTGCTGTAGATGACAATAAGTATGTTTTTATTGACACAGCAGGAATGAGAAAAAGAGGCAAGGTGTTTGAATCAGTTGAAAGATACAGCGTAGTCAGGTCACTGACCGCCATTGAAAGGGCGGACGTGTGCCTGATGCTTATAGACGCTAAGGAAGGTGTTACTGAGCAGGACAGTAAAATTGCAGGGTATGTACACGATCAGGGTAAGGCTGTAGTCATTGTGATAAATAAATGGGATATAGTGGAAAAGGATGATAAGACCATAGAAAAGTATAAAGCTGATATAAAAAAAGAGCTTTCCTTCATGGATTATGCACCGATGATCTTTATCTCTGCTCTGACAGGGCAGAGGGTACATAAGGTTATAGAGCTTATTAACCATGTTTCCAACCAACATGCAATGAGGATTTCAACAGGTATGCTGAATGATATCATCAATGAAGCGGTGCTTATGAACCAGCCGGCTATTTCAGGAGGGAGAAGGCTTAAGGTTTATTATACCACACAGGTCTCAGTAAAGCCCCAGACCTTTGCATTGTTTGTAAATGAGCCGTCATTGATGCATTTTTCATACCAGAGATACCTGGAAAACCAGCTCAGAAAGGCCTTTAGCTTCGAAGGGACGCCTATAAGGTTTTTATTGAGAAAGAGGGAATAGAAAAAAAGGGGGAGGAAAATGTTGTTCAAGTATGTATTAATTGCTGTCATAGCATATCTTTTAGGTAATTTTGCAACTTCATACCTGGTTTCCAGGGCAGCGGCAAAGATAGACATCAGGAAATACGGCAGCGGGAATGCCGGATCTACAAATGTTCTGAGGGTATTAGGCGCTAAGCCTGCAGCAATTGCCTTCCTTGGGGATGTGCTGAAGGGCACGATTGCTGTACTGATAGGCAGGTATATAGGGGGAAGCTATGGCGAGATAATTGCCGGTATTTTTGTTATATTAGGACACGATTGGCCAATAGTTCTGAACTTTAAAGGCGGAAAAGGAGTTGCTACAACCATAGGCTTGATGCTGCCCATTGATCCGATAATGGTGCTGCTCATATTAATTACTGGTGTAATTGTAATTTCGATAACCAGGTATGTTTCATTGGCTTCTGTATTGGGAATGTGTATTTATCCAATAGCGATGATAATAACACAAAAACCTGCGGAATACATAATCTTCAGCTTGATTTTATCAGCAATAGCAATAATCCGGCACCGTGCCAACATAGGCAGGCTTATAAAGGGCACGGAATCGAAGCTTGGACTAAAGCAGAAATCTGAGTAGGAGGACATAAGATGGATAACCATATTTCTATAATAGGTGCAGGCAGCTGGGGAACTGCCGTCGCGCTGCTCCTGGCAAACAAGGGCTTTGCAGTAAAGCTTTGGGCAAGGGACGCAGAACTTATTGAGAATATAAAGAATACCAGGGAAAACAGTGAGTATTTGCCGGGTACAAAACTGCCTGACAATATACTTCCGTCGACTGACATGGAGTACTGCTGCAGAGACAGTGAGATTGCCGTAATTGCAGCGCCTTCCCATGCAATGAGGGATATTTGCGGCAAAATGAAGCAGCATATATCAAAAGAGCAAACGATAGTAAGCCTTACAAAGGGTATTGAAAACGTTACGCTGCTTAGAATGTCAGAGATAATAAAAGAACTCATGCCTGAAAACGAGGTGGCAGTACTTTCGGGCCCCAGCCATGCTGAAGAAGTGGCAAAGGGCATACCTACGGCAGTAGTTGCTTCATCCCGGAAAAGGGCAGTAGCTGAATACATACAGGATAAGTTTATGACTCCCATGTTCAGAGTATATACCAACCCCGACATAGTAGGGGTGGAGCTGGGCGGAGCTTTAAAGAACATAATTGCCTTAGGGGCGGGGATAATTGACGGACTTGAATTGGGTGACAATACAAAAGCAGCGGTCATGACAAGAGGAATTGTAGAAATGGCAAGGCTTGGAGAGTCAATGGGAGCTAGCAGAAATACGTTTGCAGGCCTGTCGGGGATAGGAGACCTTATTGTTACCTGTACAAGCATGCACAGCAGGAACAGAAGGGCAGGAATAGCCATCGGGCAGGGCAAGTCGGTGGAAGAGGTGCTTGGAAGCACAAAGATGGTTGTGGAAGGGATCAGAACTACGAAGTCCGCATACCAGCTTGCCCACAGGCAGAATGTAGAGATGCCGATTACCCAGGAAATATACAGGCTTCTATTTGACAAGGCAGATATAAGGGATTCGGTATTGAATCTGACCATGAGGTCCAAGACCCACGAAATGGAAGACATTGCAGAGCTTAATTCGTTTGATTGGTGAAGCACATGAGGTGCTGAGCCTGATGACAAAGCAGCAGCAATAGCGCAGCCATGTAAAGCACGGTACAAAATACCTTTGCTATTACATGGCTGCTTCATTTTTTTTGTAATAAAAATTGCACATGCACATATATATTTAAAGAAAATGTCTATGCAATTATCACAACTTATTAAGGAGGGAAGAGTGTGGAAGGATACGATGTTTATCGCGATATAGCAGAAAGAACTGAAGGCAGCATTTACATAGGAGTTGTAGGACCGGTCAGAACAGGCAAATCCACTTTCATCAAGAGATTCATGGATCTGCTCGTACTTCCCAACATGGACAATGAGTTCAAGAGGGAAAGGACTCGAGACGAGCTTCCTCAAAGTGCAAACGGAAAGACAATAATGACAACAGAGCCAAAATTCGTACCAAATGAGCCTATTGAATTGACTTTGAGGGAAAATGCAAAATTCAAGGTAAGATTGGTCGATTGTGTAGGATACTTGGTAGAAGGCGCTCTGGGGCACTTGGAGGACAATAATCCGAGAATGGTCAACACTCCATGGTTTGAAAACCGCATACCCTTTGAAGAAGCTGCCGAAATCGGAACCAGAAAGGTTATATCAGACCACTCCACTATAGGTCTTGTAGTAACTACTGACGGTTCAATAACAGACATTCCAAGGAGGAGTTATATAGAAGCTGAAGAAAGGGTTATTAAGGAACTCAAAGAATTGGAAAAACCCTTTATTATAGTACTTAATTCAGCCAGGCCGAGAGCCCAGGAAACCATAGAGCTGAGGGAGGCTCTTGAAACTAAATATAATACTCCTGTCATTATCGTTGATGCATTGAAGATGGAAATGAAGGATCTGGATGCTATTCTGGAGAAAGTGCTCTTTGAGTTCCCGGCAAGGGAGATAAATTTCTATATGCCTCGCTGGATGGATACTCTGGAGCTGGAACATTGGCTCAAGAAGGGCCTGGTGGGCAGTATCAGGACTAACCTGAGCGATGTAAACAGAATTAGGGATGTGGATGATGCTTTGAAGAGATTTGACGGTACTGAAAATGTTCAGGCAGTTGAAATTTCTGATATGAAGCTGGGCGAAGGTGTAATCAACATATCCATAAATCTGTTGGAAGGCCTGTTCTTCAGGATTCTTGGGGAAGTATCAGGTTATGAGCTTGAAGGGGATTATCAGCTTATATCGTTGGTAAAAGAACTTTCTCAGTCCAAGAGAGAGTACGACAAAGTAAAATCAGCACTGGGCGATGTAAAAGAGTTTGGCTACGGAATGGTAGCTCCCTCTGTGGATGAAATAAGACTGGAAGAGCCGGTCATAGTGAAACAGGGGAGCAAATTCGGAGTCAGGCTGAGGGCAAGCGCCCCGTCCCTGCATATCATAAAAACAGATATTGAGACGGAGATCGCTCCTATAGTCGGAACGGAAAAGCAGAGCGAAGAGTTTATCAAATATTTTATGGAAGAGTTTGAGAATAACCCTCAGAAAATATGGGAATCCAATATGTTCGGAAAATCCTTGTATGATATGGTTAAGGAAGAACTGCAGGGCAAGCTTTATAAAATGCCTGACGATATCCAGAATAAGCTTCAGCTTACATTGCAGAGGGTAGTTAATGATACCAAGGGCAGTCTGATTTGTATAATAATATAAAGAATTAAGGCAGCTGCAGACGTTCCGGCGTAATCAACAAACGGAACGTCTGAATTTTTTAAACAAATTGAATTGTGTTATATAATTTGTTAATATTTATGTAAGAATAAATAAATAGCATTATTTTCTATGCATGAGGAGGGTTTACGTTGGTTGACGGTATGAAAAGGTATAGAGACCCCGCGGAATTGAAAACTGCAGCGAAGGAAAACCTTGACGGCAAATGGCTTACAGCTATTGCTGTAACTGTGGTAGCCTGGCTTCTTGTTGATGCGTTTACATCTAATAACGGTGGAAATGCTGCATTTAGATACGCAATGGAAAATGGCAGGTTTGTAAGAGTTGATAGTGAAGGCAATGCTTTCAGAAATCTTATGTCGATTGTGAGCTTGATAATTGGCGGACCCATTTACTTTGGAATCGCAGCATATTTCATGAGACTTGCAAGACATGAAGGAGCTGAGTTTTCCGATTTGTTTTCGGGGTTCAGCTTGTTCAAGACTAATTTTATATTGAACCTGCTGATTATAATCTTCACGGTACTGTGGACATTGCTTCTGATTGTGCCGGGTATAATAGCGGCAATAAAATATTCCATGGCCTATTATATAGTGAATGACAATCCTGAGATTGGAGGCCTGGAGGCTATAAGAATAAGCAAAGAGATGATGGAAGGACATAAGATGAGATTCTTAGAGATGTGGTTTAGCTTCCTGGGATGGTTCATACTTGGAATTGTGACCTTTGGACTTGGAATGATATATGCAATTCCATACTATAGAGCAGCTAAAGCCAATTTCTATCTGGATTTGAAAGAAATCTACTATGCTTAATAGAAAGTGATGGGCAGGTGCTCATCACTTTCTTCCATCTTTCTTGCTTTTCTCCAGGGTGCTTTCCGATGCAGGTACCGATATTGAATCGGTATATGGAAGCCTTATGGTTTCGTTTCTTCCTTCATCAATGTGCCCGGTACTGCTTGTAGTATATGTTTTTTTATTTTCTTTTGAATTATTCAACGTAATAGCTCCTTTCAAAAAAGTGCTATTTATAGTTTGCGGATATGAATAGGAATAATACATATAAAAATTTAAATATTTTTGAAACAAATTGGGGACAACTGCAGTATATAATATAGATAGTAAAATCTTTGACGGGAGCGGATTATAATGGGAAGCAGAAAATGGGAACATCAGAATGCAGATTTTGATGAAAGAAATGGTTGCTGCAATGGCCGTCATGGGGGAGTTAACTCCTTGATGGGATTGATATTTGGGATAGTATCTTTTTCTATTAAACTGGCGTTTAAAATCGTTGAGGTTGTGTTTCAGGCTTTGTTCGGGCTGCTTTCGGGTATAGGGTCAGCTACCCGTAATTCACAGAAATCGAAAAGCTTAAATGAAAAGCCGGCACATGAGAAGGATGTAAAGTATACCATAAACGATATAAAACAAGAGGCTTATACTGGAAAAACGACAGAAAAGAAAGACAGCGGCACGGCTGATAATGTGAGGGAGTTCAAAAAGCCCGGCAGCAATAAAGCACAGTCAGAGGCTGCCGCAGCGGAAAGCAGTAACAAAGCTGAAGAAGTGCACAACAAGGATTTTTACATCTTTTTGTTCATATTGACAATTATACCTGTAATAGTAGCTCTGGCAATGGGCAAGCTGCTCTATGCAGGAATAATCGGCGGAGCAGGCTTTGGGTTTATGCTATTGACAGGACTTGTAACCGGAATTGTGAGAAGCACTAAGAAAAGAGCTTCGGAGCAAAGGGTAGAAGAGGAAAAGGAAGAAACAAAGGATGATGACTCTGTTGAGAAGCTTATAAAGGACGCTTTTGAAAAGCTGTTTGTCATAAAGAAGGATATAGACAGGATACCGGATGCAGAGATAAGGGGAAAGCTGGAAGCAATCTGCTGTACAGGAGAAAAGATAATAGGGGAAGTCCGGACAAACCCTGAGAGCCTTACACATGTCAGAAAGTTTTTCTACTATTATCTAGACGCTTTCGGCGAAATAGTGAAGAAATATCTGAAACTGTCGAACTTCGAAGAATCCTCAGAGGAGGTAGGCAAGCTTGTAGCTGAAACGGAAAAAGCTTTTGCTGATATTGACGGTATCTTCAAGGATTTGTGCGAAAAGCTTTTGGAAAAGGATATGATGCATCTTAAGGCTGAGATTAATGTTATAAAGAACAGCAATTAGATTTTTTTGACAGATGCATAGGTTTTGGTTATAATAATAGATAATTGAATATGAAGAATCTTCAGGGATGGGTGAAATTCCCTACCGGCGGTAAAGCCCGCGAGCCGATGGTGCAGTGCATCATCAGCAGACTCGGTGAAATTCCGAGGCCGACAGTAAAGTCTGGATGAAAGAAGGTGTATAATTGACACAACCCTGGCATTGCCAGGTTTTTTGTTTACGTGGGTATTTAATTACCTAACCCTGAAGTGTTTTTGCTTCAGGGTTTTGTTTTTTCTGACAGAAAAATGGGATACTAACAAATAAATACTGAAGGAGTGATGGTATTGGAAGATGCTTTTTTCATGAAGAGGGCACTGGAATTAGCCGCCAGAGGCAGCGGCAGTACAAGCCCAAATCCACTTGTAGGGGCTGTCATTGTAAAGGATGGAAGAATAATAGGCGAAGGATGGCATGAAAGAGCCGGAGAACCCCATGCTGAAATAAATGCAATCAGGAATGCCAGTGAGAATGTTGAGAATTCAACAATATATGTCAATCTGGAGCCCTGCTCGCACTTTGGAAGGACGCCGCCCTGTGCTGCTGAGCTAGTGAAAAGGAAGTTCAAGCGTGTAGTTGTGGCTATGGAGGACCCAAATCCTTTGGTAGCAGGCCGGGGCATAAAGCTGCTGAGGGATAACGGCATACAGGCAGATGTCGGGATTAACCGGACCGAAGCCTTGATGCTCAATGATATATTCATTAAATATATCACAAGAAATACACCTTTTGTACTGCTTAAATCAGCGATGACCCTTGACGGAAAGACGGCAACCAGGACCGGTGACTCCAAATGGATAAGCGGGGAGTCTTCAAGAGAGTATGTACACAATTTAAGAAACAGATATTCTTCGATATTAGTGGGCCTGAATACAGTAATTAAGGATAATCCTGAACTGACCTCCAGACTTCCGGGATTAAAGAACAGGAATCCTGTCAGGATAATAATGGACTCAAAGGGCAGAATACCGGACGACGCAAGAGTTTTGGATATTGAGAAAGGTAAAAGTACAATTATTGCGGCAACTGAAGATATGGATGTGGAAAAGAAAAGATACCTGGAAAGTAAGGGTGCTGAGATAATCATTACTGATAAAAAGGATGGGAAGGTCAATCTAAGGCAGCTGCTGGAGGAGTTAAGCAAAAATGGAATAGACAGCATTCTTGTTGAAGGCGGAGGCACTGTTGCTGCATCGTTTATTGAGGAGGGGCTGGTAGACAAGGTGGCATTTTTCATAGCACCGGTCATAATAGGAGGAAAAGCTGCACCAACCCCTGTCATGGGATCAGGAGCAGAATTTATAAGAGACGGGTATAAGCTCAAGCATCAGAAAATAAGCACCCTTGGTCAGGATATTCTTGTCGAGGGCTACATAAATGTACCCTGGGAGGAGTGATTTGATACGTTTACGGGAATTGTAGAGGAAGTAGGAAATATAAAAGGGATCAGGAAGGGGGAGAAATCAGTAAATCTTACTGTTCAATGCCGGGATATACTTGATGGCGCACTGGCAGGCGACAGTATAAGTGTCAATGGTGTTTGCCTTACAGTTACCGCAATGTCGGGGGACTGCTTTAATGCCGATGTAATGCCGGAGACAGTTAGGGCAACAAATCTTAAATACCTGAAACCGGGTGATGCAGTCAATCTTGAAAGGGCGCTTTCTCCGGCAAGAAGATTTGGTGGGCACATAGTATCGGGGCATATTGACGGAACCGGAACAATATGTGAAATAAAGAGGGAGGATAATGCAGTCTGGATCAGTATTGAAGCCGGGCCTGAAATACTCAAATATATAATACACAAGGGTTCCGTGGCAGTCGACGGTATAAGCCTTACTGTGCAGTATGTGGATGACAGGATATTCAAAATTGCAGTAATACCGCATACAAGGGATTATACCACTTTGCAGGACCGAAGGATTGGGTACAGTGTAAATCTTGAATGCGATATAATCGGAAAATACGTAGAAAAGCTGATAAATTGGAAAGACAATGCAAACAAAGGCAGCATAACTTTGGAATACTTGATGGAAAACGGTTTTTAGGAGGAATTGAAATGTTTAGTAAAATCGAAGAAGCTTTAGACGAGCTTAAGAAAGGCAATATGATAATAGTAGTAGACGATGAGGACAGGGAGAATGAAGGAGACCTCTTAATGGCTGCTTCCAAGGTAACCCCGGAAGCAATAAATTTTATGGCCATGTATGGAAGGGGACTCATATGTGTCCCGATGACGGAGGAGCGACTTAAAGAACTGAAAATTGAACAGATGACCGGCAACAATACTGATGCGAAAGAAACCGCTTTTACAGTATCGGTAGATGTAAAAAGTGCCGCCACAGGCATATCGGCTTTTGAAAGGTCGGATACAATAAGGGCTTTGGTTGATCCTGACACTAAGCCTGAAGAGTTAAGCAAGCCGGGCCACATATTTCCTTTAAAAGCGAGAAGGGGTGGCGTACTGCAGAGGGCTGGGCATACAGAGGCTGCAGTGGACCTTGCGAGAATGGCAGGGCTTTATCCGGCAGGCGTCATATGTGAAATAATGAAGGATGACGGCACAATGGCAAGGCTTCCCGACCTGCTTGAATATTCAAAAAAGCACCAGTTGAAAATAATAACAATAGCTGACCTTATAAAATACAGGAGCAGCGAGGAAAAGCTGGTGAGAAAAGCTGCAGATGCCTATATGCCGACCAAGTACGGTGAATTCCGTGTTATGGCATATGAAAGCACAATAAGCAGCGAACATCATGTAGCTCTTGTTAAGGGAGATGTTACAACAAATGAGCCGGTTCTGGTCAGAGTACATTCTGAATGTCTTACAGGAGATGCTTTCGGCTCTTTACGATGCGACTGCGGCGAACAATTCGCGGAAGCAGCCAGAATGATTGAAAAGGAAGGCAGAGGGGTTCTGCTTTATATGAGGCAGGAGGGAAGGGGTATAGGACTTGTAAATAAGATAAGGGCATATGAACTTCAGGATACCGGAGTCGATACTGTTGACGCAAATGTGATGCTGGGCTTTCCGGCTGATTTGAGGGACTATGGCATTGGTGCGCAGATTTTGAAGGATCTTGGAATAAAGAAGATGAGGCTTATTACCAATAACCCGAAAAAGCTTAAGGGATTGTCCGGGTACGGCCTTGAAATTGTTGAACGGGTGCCTATTGAGGTAGGTGCAAATATAAGGAATGAGAGATATTTGCACACTAAGAAGGAAAGAATGGGGCACATGCTCCATAATGTATAATAAATTTTTACTGGTGAAAAACAAGGAGGTAATTTTATGAGAGTATTTGAAGGTAATTTGATTGCAGGTGAAAAAAGGTTTGCCGTTGTTGTCGGAAGGTTTAATGAATTTATTAGCAACAAGCTGCTTGGAGGCTGCCTGGATGGATTGAAAAGACATGGCTGCAATGATGAAAATATTGACATTACATGGGTTCCCGGAGCTTTTGAAATACCGTTGGCAGCACAGAAGCTGGCAGAAACGGGCAGATATGATGCAGTAATATGTCTTGGCGCTGTGATAAGAGGGTCCACACCTCATTTTGAATATGTAAGCAGTGAGGTATCAAAGGGAGTGGCAAAAGTAATGCTGGATACCGGTATGCCTGTTATATTCGGAGTTCTTACAACCGAGAACATTGAGCAGGCTATAGAGAGGGCGGGAACAAAAGCAGGAAACAAAGGCTTTGATGCAGCAGTTACAGCAATTGAAATGACTAACTTGCTCACGAGCATAGAATAAAAGTAAAGGCACGGCGTAAGCCGTGCCTTTATACTGCTATTTAAGCTTTTCAGGATTCAATACATCCAGTTCCTTGAGAACAAATTTACCGTCTTTTCTGATGAGCACATCGTCAAACCAGATTTCGCCTCCGCCGTATTCCGGAGTCTGTATGCATACCAAATCCCAGTGGATAGCGGATTTGTTGCCATTAAAGCAATCGTCATATGAACTGCCGGGAGTGAAATGGAAGCTTCCCATGATTTTCTCGTCAAACAGGGTATCCTTCATGGGCTTTATGATATACGGGTTGACTCCTATTGCGAATTCGCCCACATATCTTGCTCCTTCATCAGTGTCGAATACTTTGTTTATTCTCTCTGAATCATTTGCAGTGGCATTTACGATCTTTCCGTTTTTGAATTCCAATCGTATGTTTTCATAAGTATAGCCTTGATATTCAGCCGGAGTATTGTAAGTTATATATCCGTTCACTGAGTCTTTAACAGGAGCCGAATACACTTCTCCATCCGGAATGTTCAATTGACCGTCGCATTTTATTGCAGGAAGTCCTTTAATTGAGAAGCTTAAGTCGGTGCCGACCCCTTTTATTCTTACCTTGTCGGTCTTATTCATCAGCGATTCAAGTGGGTCCATAGCCTTGGACATTTTTGAATAGTCCAGGTTGCACACGCTGAAGTAGAAATCCTCAAACTGTTCTGTACTCATATTTGCCATCTGTGCCATTGATTCATTGGGATATCTCATAACGCACCATTTTGTATTCGGCACTCTGATGTCTGAGTGTACTGCTTTTGACCATTTTGACTGGTAAAAGCCCATTTTATCACTGGGAACATCTGACCATTCAGAGGAGTTAAGTGCTCCCCTAATGCCTATGTATGCCTGCATATCCTTCATTCTTTCCGCTTCATAGCGTGCATTCTGAGACATATGTTCAGCATCGGTACCCAGAATTAATTCTCTCATAAGCGCTCGCTTTTTAACAGTCAGGAAGGGTCTTCCTCCAATCCTGTACGCTTCTTTGATAAGCTCTGCAGCGAGTTCTTCACCGGAATCATATACTTCAATAAGAACATTTTCTCCGGGCTTCAGCTTTACGGAATAACCTAAAAGGTTCTTAGCCATTTGAGTAATTCTTGGATCTTTCATTTAAATGCCTCCCGTATAAGATTTATTACATTGATTATTTATTATTCACATTCAAATTATATCATACTTTATATTTTTGCTAATATTATTTTAAATTCTCCGGATTTAATACATCTAAGCCCTTAAGAACGAACCTGCCGTCTTTTCTGACAAGCACATCATCAAACCATATTTCCCCTCCGCCAAAGGTCGGTGTCTGGATACAGACCAGGTCCCAATGTATGGACGATTTGTTGCCGTTTGAACAATTTTCATAAGAATCACCGGGTGTAAAGTGGAAGCTGCCCATTATCTTTTCATCAAAGAGTATGTCCCTCATAGGCTTTACTATATAGGGATTAACACCCAGGGCAAATTCTCCTACATATCTTGAGCCTTCGTCCGTATCGAATATCTGGTTGATTCCCGCTGTGTCATTGGATGTTGCATTGACGATTTTGCCGTGTTTGAATTCAAGCCTTACGTTTTCGTACAGCTTTCCTTCATATTCAGAGGGCGTATTATAGATTATGTACCCGTTAACCGAATCCTTGACAGGTGCGGAAAATACCTCTCCGTCAGGGACGTTTAGCCGGCCGTCACATTTAATGGGAGACAATCCCTTTATTGAAAATGTCAGGTCTGTGCCTGCCCCTGTTATTCTTACCTTGTCCGTCCGGCCCATCAGTTCAACAAGCGGGTCCATAGCCTTGGACATTTTTGAATAATTAAGGTTGCATACATTGAAGTAGAAATCTTCGAATTGCTCTGTGCTCATATTTGCTGCCTGAGCCATTGCTCCGGTCGGATAATTTATCAGGCACCATTTAGTGTTTGGCACCCTGATGTCTAAGTGCACCGGCTTGACCCATTTTGTTCTGTAGGCATTCATTTTTTCACTGGGTAAATCAGAGAACTCAAGTGAGTTTTTAAAGCCTCTTATTGATATGTAGGCATCCATATCCTTCATTCTCATAGCTTCATATTTTCCAATCTGGGCTATATGTTCTTCACTTGTTCCCAAAAGGAGCTCCCTGTGGAGTGTTCTGTGCTTGATGGAAATAAAGGGTTTGGCGCCAATTTTGTAGGCTTCCTTTACAAGCTCAGAAACCAATTCCTCGCCCTCGTCAAAAAGTTCAATTAGAAGGTTTTCTCCGGCTTTAAGCTCCAGGGAATAACCTATTAGGTTTTGTGCAAGCTTTGTTACTCTGGGGTCTTTCATTATATACCTCCTGACTAATATAATATAAACTTAAAATTAGATATCAATAAAATGTCTATAATATAATTATAACTTTTTGCTGATATTTGTAAAGATAAACGACATAAACAGTATAATAAAGGATATAAATTATGCAAAAGATAATATAGATGCAATATTGAGATGCTGTTATGGACGATTAACAAACCGGCCCGGCATAAGGGTATGCAAAGGAATAGCTGATAGAATCGGAGATGAAAAAATGGGCTATATAGAGAGAGCTTATGGAAAAACCTTTAAAACCATACTATGGGCTGCCAATCCGTTAAAAAAGATCTTTAAGAAAACCTTTTGTGAGGTACATGTATTTATAAACGAGCAAGCTGTCGAAATTCTAAAAAATGACGGGTTTGAGAAGGCCCATGAGTTTTATATACTTAACAAGGGCTGTCTGAACGATGGAGTTGTGTGGGCAGACCAGGACTTTAAGAGCAGGGAGCACTTTTATAACCCTTATACTCATAGGGGGCTTTACGGCTGCAAGTCGTCAAAGCAGAGGTTTGAGAAATATTATGGATGTGCTCTGGTGCACTGGGAATGTGGAGATAAGGATAAAGCAATGTTCTACCTGGGTGCGGCAGTGCACCTTGTCCAGGATTCAACAATTCCCCAGCATGGAAGTGTCAAGCTGTTAAAAAGCCACAGGAAGTTTGAACAGTGGATTCATAAGGTCCACAATAATTTCCTGAATTATTCTGTATCAGAAGGCGGAATATATTATGACAATCCCCGTGAGTACATTGAAAGAAATGCAAAGGAAGCAATAGCTGCTTATATCAAATATTCACTTATAAAAAACCCGACCGAGAGATTCTACAGGATTGCCAGCAGAACCTTTCCTTTAGCACAAAAAACAACGGCAGGCTGTCTATTGAATTTCTATAATAAAATCAATGAATAACTTTGATTGAGGAGTGCCAGGCTCAGGCCGGGTGTTTTTGAATAAATATTATTTTTCTGCTTAATATAAAAGCAGTCGAATGAGATAGGAGATGATTAGATGTCGGATACCAATATCAGCGATGCGGCTGAAAAGAACATAAAGCAGCTGGAGGTAGGAGAGAGGGTAAAGGTTGATAAGCTGTTCAATGATAACAACGAATATGTAGTGGTGGATAAAAAGGCTCATCCCAGTGCTAGCACGATAGACTATACAATTGTGCTGCCCCAGTATGCATCAGACTATAAGAATAACAGGGACAACTTTGATGAGGACAAGAGCAGACTGATATATGACAATAAAGTGGTAGGCTACGCTAACATAACAGGAGACGCATATTTTGACGGAAAAAGCGCAGAAGGGGATATAACTAAAGCATAAAAAACCGCAGGGTTCCGGCTGGTTCCGGACCCTGCTATTTTAACATTGAATATAAGTATACAAACCTTGTGGCATGCTCCTGCTCATCTGTAATTATTTCATACAGCATATCCCTGTGATTTTTTCCTCTGAGCATTGCCCGGATATCCCTGTACAGCTCAACTGCTTCGAGCTCCCCATTGATGCTTGACTTTACAGCATCTATGAGTCTGTTGTACTTATCCTGCTCCGGTGCCGTTATCTGAATGCTCTTTCCGGTAATTTCTTCATATATTTCCTGAAACATTTCATAGTGCTTTGCTTCATCTTCATATGCAAAGCGTATTTGCTCAATTACTTCCTTATTATCAGTCATATCCATCATCATCCGATATTTCCTGTGATCCTTCTTTTCGTCCAGCATTGCTTCCTTAAGCAGATCCGGAAGTTTTCTGTCATATTCATCATTGTAGCCGTTTCTATTATGGATATTGCTGTACAATATACCTGCCCCCCTTTAAATACTGAGTATTATATTATATGAGGGCAATAATCAAATGGTGATGGTTAGAATCATTTTACCCATTGAATGATTTTCTCAAGGGGTATTGTGTGGAAAAAGGGTTTTTTGCTTCCCAGGTTCGGCTTTAGAGGAAAAAACATTACTGTTTCACGTCTTTCTTCAGTGCCGTCAAAAATATTCCTGTGGAATACTTCATACCCCACATGCTTCAGCATTTCACGCGGGGACATATTCCTAAAGGCTTCAAAGCCCTCTAATTCCGTCAGGCCATTTTTCAAATAATCCTGCAGCTGCTCCTTTATAGGAGAGTGATCAAATCTCTCAATAACCTCGGGCATGCTCCCGCTTTTGCTGTACAGCAGCCAGTCCAGCTTCATATATTCATTTAACAAGCTTAACTGCTCAGGATTCAGCCTGTTTGTAAATACATCCGCAGCGAATTGCTTCAATATCCTGTACAACTCATTCACACTCTTTGATGAATTGAAGTGGCCATTTACATTCCAGTAGTCAGAGATTGTGCGGTAAAAATCAAAGGGATCTGTGCTCACTGACTGAAGCAGGAAAGCAAGTGTATGCTTGAACCTCCCACTGTTGTAATATTGTTCAAGTACATGCTCGATATCCTTCAGTACAAGCAGTTCCCCGAAGGACAGCCAATCAGTCTTTATTACCTCGTAAGGAGGGAAGTCATGGTGCTCCATACCATAACCTGAGCATCTCTCTCTTATGCCGGAGCCCTTAAGAAGCTTCAAAAAACCTAATTGGAGCATATCAGGCTTAAGTGCATAAACGTCATTGAAGGATTTCCCGAAGCTTTTCATATCCTCAAAGGGAAGTCCGGCTATAAGGTCCAGGTGGATATGGGTGTTTCTGTAGGACATGAGCCTGGCAACATTGCTGCTTACCTTTTCAAAATCCATTTTTCTCTTTATCTCGGATAAAGTTCTTGGATTGGTGGATTGTACCCCTATTTCAAACTGGAACATACCTTCAGGGGCCTTTTTTACAGTCTCAAGAAAGTGTTCATCTATAAGGTCTGCAGCTATCTCAAAATGAAAGTTGGTGGTTGAGTCAAGCTTAATTATATATTTCATTATCTCAATTGAGCGCCCAATATCACAATTGAAGGTTCTGTCAACCAGCTTAACCTGTCTTATTCCAGCATCTATAAAGCTTTTTACGTCCTTCTGCAATCTCTCCATTGAAAGATACCTTACACCGTGAATGGTGGAGGAAAGACAGTACTGGCAGTTGAATGGACACCCCCTGCTGGTCTCATAGTAAACAATTTTGTTCTGAAATCCGTCAAAGTCTTCATATGGGAAAGGCAGCACATCAAGAACAGGAATAAGCGGCCTTGGATCAGCAACAACTATATCAGAACCTTCCCTGTACGCTATCCCTGCTATGCCTGACAGTTTGCATTCACCGGCTGTGATGCAGCCGAGCAGTTCAAGGAGTGTTGCCTCTCCTTCACCAATTACTATATAATCGATAGATTTATTATCGGCAAGTACCTTCGCCGGGTCGTAAGACACCTCGGGCCCACCCAATATTATTACAGCATCCGGCTTTGCCTTTTTCAGGCTGCTGCAAAGCTTCAGCACCATGCTGATATTCCATATATAGCAGGAAAAGCCGTGTATGTCTGCATCCGAACTGTATAAGCCCTTCAGAATGCTGTTGATATTATCATTTATGCTGAACTCGGCAATATCAATTCCATTTATGTGAGCCTCGCAGTATTTCTTCAGATACCTGACTGCAAGGTTGGAGTGTATGAATTTGGCGTTAATTGCACTTAATAGTACTTTTTTCGGCATAATTAGCCTCCCTCAAAATATTTTGACTAAGTTTTGTCATTTTATAGAATAATTATAACAGTATTGATATACTAGTGTTTATTAGCGCTGCAATTTTTCTGTCAACAAATATTCTTTCAGGCAGTTCGTTGTTGTGGCGTGGTGTAAAAAGAAAGCCCTGCAGGATAAATATGTTTATTGGCAGTATTTATTTAAATCGCTTCATATAGTATTATTTATAATATATTTTGCAGCATAATACTATAAAAATAAACCTTCACCAAATATTATAAATGACGATGGAAGAATGGTTTTTAAAGGAGATGAGCCTATGAGAAATGTCGAAGATCTGAAAAACAGGGCAAAAGAGATATCATCAATATTGTTCAAGGTATATCCCGAAGCAACTTGCTCTTTGGATTATAAGGAACCCCTGGAGCTTCTGATTGCAACAATACTGGCAGCACAATGCACCGACGAGAGAGTGAATATTGTCACCAAGGACCTTTTCAAGAAATATACCTCTGTATATGACTATGCCAATGCAAACCCTGAGGAGCTTGAACAGGACATAAAATCAACCGGCTTCTACAGGAACAAGGCAAAAAATATTATCGGTTGCTGCAAGAAGCTTATAAAAGACTTTAACGGCAAGGTGCCGGACAATATGGAGGATTTGCTTAGCCTGCCGGGAGTAGGCAGGAAGACTGCAAATGTTGTATTGAGCAATATATACAGAGTTCCGGGTATTATAGTCGATACGCACTGCAAAAGGCTGTCCAACAGGATGGGTCTGACAGACAAAGAGGATCCTGAAAAAATAGAATACGACTTGATGGAGGTTGTACCGCAAAAGGATTGGGCTGCATTCAGCAATAGCTTGGTATACCACGGACGGGCCATATGCGACGCCAGAAAACCAAAATGCGGGCAGTGTCCGGTAGCTCAACATTGTGACTTTTTTAACAATAACTAGAGCTATCAGGATTATTCGGGTGTTAAATTAAGAATTCTATTATATTCGACCCATTTTCAATTTTTAAAATATTCTAATATATATTAGAATTAAATTGAAGGAATTTAGCTCTTTTTACCGAATTAAGTTTTAGGTTACTTTGTATTTATAGCCATTTATAATTTTTTATCCTATAGTTTTAATAAGTTTAGAAAGAGGTGGTGAGGCATTTGACAACGGAAATAATTAAAGAAATCAAAGAAACTGAATCTGCTGCAGAAGAAAAGCTTAAAGCGGCACAACAGGAAGCCAAAGACCTTTTACTACGAGCAGAGGAGGAAGCAGCAAAAATTATCAAGGCAGCTGAGGATCAGGAAAATCAAAAGAAAAAGCAGCAGCTGGAAGCAGCAGAGAAAGAAGCAAATCAGGAGACTGACGCCAAGAGAAAGCAGAACAATGAAAAGTGTCAGGAATTAAGGCGTAAAGCTGCAGAAAAAATGGATGAAGCAGTGAATCTGGTGATGGAGAGGATTGTGAGTATGAATGGCAATAGTTAATATGAAAAAGGTCACCATGATTGCTCTCCAGTCTGAAAAAGATGTCATAATTGATAAGCTTCAAAAATTCGGTAACCTTCAGATTGTTAACCTCGAAGAACAGATTGAAGGACAAGACTTTGAAGAGCTGAAGCCGGACAATGACGATGAGGCAGTAGGAAGGCTGGAGGCAAAGCTTTCACAAATCAAGTATTCTCTGGATTTTTTAGGCAGGTTTGATAAGACAAAGAGGCCTATGTTTGCGCCCAAGGTTAAAGTGGACGAGTTAAAGCGTAAAGAGTATCTGGATAATGAGGCAAAACTCAGTGAGATATATGAAAACTGCAGAAGAATTGACAGCAGGTTTACTGAGCTGAAAAGCGTTGAGACAAAGCTCCACAATACTATTTCCCAGCTTGAACCATGGGCTTCGCTGGAAATGAATATTGAGGATATAGGCAGTACAAAGAACACAAGTGTAATCATCGGCTTCATAGCAGCAAAATATGAGGAAGAATTCAGGAATGCAATTGAAAATGAAAACCTTGAAGCATATCTTGAGAAAATTGGCGGCGAAAAGGAAAATATATATTTGATGGTTGTTTATCACCATGTATGTGAGGAGAGGATGCTTCAGCTTCTCAAGCAGGTAGGCTGGACAAAGGTATCATTCAGCGACTTTTCTGGAACACCATTACAGAATATTGAAAGGTTGACAGCCGAAATAAAGGAGCTTGAGAATAAAAAGGCGGAGCTTACGGATCAAGGATCAAGCATGGCATCAGACATAGGATTTCTGGAAATACTTTTTGACCTGCTCTCAATAGAAAGGGACAAGAGCAGTGTAGTAAAGGATTTTGGGAAAACGGATAAGACCTTCATGCTTGCAGGCTGGGTCCCTGAAAAGCTTAAGGATGACCTGGCCAGGCTTATGGATGGAATAACAGACAAGTATACCCTTCAATTTGCGGATGCCGATGATGAGGATGAGATACCCGTACTTCTCAATAATCCGAAGATTGTACAACCCTTTGAAATGATAACGGATATGTATAGTATTCCGAATCCCAGGGGTATAGACCCTAATATTTTTATGGCCCCATTCTTTATAGTATTCTTTGGATTGGCAATTACTGATGCAGTGTATGGGTTATTTTTAGCAATTGCTGCAGGGTTTGTACTGATGAAGTATAAGCCTGAAGGCGGAATGAAAAAGATGCTGGGTATATTGTTTTTGGGAGGTATATCTACGTTTTTCTGGGGAGGAATCTTTGGAGGCTGGCTTGGGGATCTGATTAAGGTAAGGCCATGGTGGTTCAATCCTTTGGATGAACCTCTCACGATGCTGATATTCTGTCTGCTGCTTGGTGTAGTTCATCTGTATACCGGTTACATTCTCTCAGCGTACATGAATATCAGAGATGGTAAATACCTGGATGCATTATACGATCAGGTGCTCTGGCTTATGTTATTGACAGGACTCATGTTCCTTGCACTGCCGCCTCTTGCTGTAGTTGGCAAGTACATGGCTGTTATAGGGGCAGTCGGCACTGTAATTTTCAGTGCAAGGGCAGAAAAGAACATCTTCAAGCGATTTACTTCAGGCGTTCTGGCTTTATACAATGTCAGTGGATTTTTGGGTGATGTGCTTTCGTATTCTCGTTTATTTGCACTATGTTTGGCGACAGGCGTTATAGCACAAGTTTTCAATGCAATGGGCCTTATGATGGGCGGCAGCCTGATCGGAAAGCTAATAATGGTTGTATTTTTGATAGTAGGTCATGCCTTCAATACAGCACTTGGTCTTCTGGGGGCATATGTTCATACAAGCCGTCTCCAGTATGTTGAATTTTTCGGGAAATTCTTCCAAGGTGAAGGAAAGGCATTTAATCCCCTAAGAATCAAAACAAAGTATATCCAAAACTAGATTAAAAATTAGTATTATATTATTTTTATTACAAAAAGGGAGGCAATATAAAAATGAATAATTTGGTGGAATTAATGGGTAACTCTGGTTTATATCTTGCGTTTCTTGGTTCAGCAATAGCAGCAGGTCTTGGAGGCTGCGGATCAGCAATAGGTGTTGGTATCGCCGGTCAGGCGGCTTCCGGAGTAGTCACTGAAGATCCAAGCAAATTCGGTAAGACGCTTCTTTTACAGGCACTTCCGGGAACACAGGGCATTTATGGATTGCTTATAGGCTTCCTTATATGGTCAAAAATTGGTGTGTTTGGAACATTGGCAGCAGTAACAATTGAACAGGGACTTATGTTCTTCCTGGCCGGGGTTCCGATTGGATTGGTCGGGCTTATTTCAGGAATATATCAGGGAAAAGCTTCAGCAGCCAGCTGCGGAATACTCGCTAAAAGACCTGAAGAGTTTGGTAAAGCAATGATTTATCCTGCAATGGTTGAGACTTATGCGGTTCTTGCGCTGCTTGCTTCATTCCTTATGCTTAACGGCATCAGATTATAAGGGAGTGGCTTAGATGGCAGGAGTAGAGAAGATCAAGGAAAAGATATTGCAGGATGCGGAAATAAAAGCAAATGAAATAATGGAAAAAGCGAGACTCCAAGCCAAAGAAACAATAGAAAAGGCAAACCAAAGGGCGGCCGCAAGAGCTAAGGAGATTTCGCAGAAAGCTGAATATGAAGCCAGTGAAAAGAAAAGAATAATAAATTCAATAGTCGAGCTTGAAATGCGCAAGGATATTTTGGCTGCAAAACAGCAATCCATTGATGAAGTGTTTGAAAAGGTTCTTGAAAAAATGAACAATCTCGATAACAGCAAATATGAGCAAGTCATATTTGATATGCTTATAGCATCTGTGGAAAGCGGAGAAGAAGAAGTTGTAATGTCCGAAGCAGCCGGAAAAAAACTTTCTGACGGCTTTATCGGTAAAGTGAACAAGGCCCTTGAAGCTTCAGGCAGGAAGGGCAATATCAAAATATCGGATGAAACCAGGAATATTTCCGGAGGCTTCATTTTAAAGAGCCAGGGAGTTGAAATAAACAATTCCTTCGAAGCAGTCATCAGGCTCTACAGAGATGAAATTGAACCGAAGGTAGCTGAGATTTTCTTCCGTGAGTAATTCTGAGACAAGAAGTACGGTTACTGGGAGAAAGGAGGATAAGCTCAATGAGTGAAAACAAATTTCTATATTCTGTTACCAGAATACGAGCATTGGAAACAAAGCTTCTTGATAGAGCAAAAATCGAGAGAATGATTGAAGCAAGGAATGCAGACGAAGTTATAAAAGTCCTCTATGAAACAGAATATGCAGGTTCGATTTCTGAAATGAAGAGTGTAGAAGACTATGAAACAGTACTTTCAAAGGAGCTTTCGAAGACTTATGAGCTTCTTAGGGAAATATCTCCGGTTCCTTAACTTACCAACCTGTTTCTGTTGAGATATGACATTCAGAATCTAAAAGCATTGCTTAAAAGCAGCTATCTGGACGAAGAAAATGACGAGCTTTTGAGGGAGATTGGAACTATTCCGCTGCAGAAGCTTAAGGAAATGGTGAAACAGAAGGATTTTAGCAGTTTGAACCCTATACTTCGGGAAGGTATTGAAGAGGTAGAGGGTGAATTTGCAGTGAATCCAGATCCTCAGTTTATAGATGTGACCCTTGACAGATGTCTGTACAATCTTATGTACAAGACAGCATCAGACAATAAGAGCAGCTTTTTAATGAATTACATCTCAACACAGATAGACTTGATAAATGTTAAAACCCTGATTCGAGTGAAATCAATGGGCTATGGAAGGGATTTCCTTAAGAAAGTCATACTTTTGAATGGCAAGCTGGATTATTCATTCTTTAATGAAATCTTTGACGAATCTTTGGAGGCATTGATTGACAGACTGGCCTACAAGGATTACGGCAAGGTTGTAGAGGAAGGCATATCCAATTACATGAAGACTAAATCCCTGACAAGATTCGAGAAGCTTTCTGATGATTTTATATTTGAACTTGCCAAGAAGGGTAAATATGTAGCATTCGGAATTGAACCTCTGGTTGGTTATCTGATGGCCAGGGAGAATGAGGCGAAGATTATAAGAATGATAATGGTCGGGAAAATCAATGAGATTTCGAATGAATTGATAAGAGAAAGGCTACGTGATATATATGTATAAGATCGGAGTTATTGGAGATAAGGACTCCATACTTGGATTCAAGGCTTTGGGAGTATCAGTATTTCCGACCACTGATACAAGGGAAGCCAACAGGCTGATTCATAAGCTGGCAAAGGAGAACTACGCAGTGCTTTTTGTAACTGAGCAGCTTGCCAGGGACTTGGATGAGGCAATCAATGAATATAAGGCTTCATTGACTCCGGCAATAATATTAATTCCTAACAACAGGGGAACCTTGGGCCTGGGAATAGAAGGCGTCAAAAAATCAGTAGAGAAAGCTATCGGTTCAGATATATTATTCGGGAAAGAAGGTTGATAACTTGAACGAGGGTAGAATTATAAAAGTATCGGGGCCTCTTGTCATAGCAGAAGGTATGCAGGATGCAAAAATGTATGACGTTGTTCGTGTTAGTAATAGAAAGCTTATAGGCGAGATAATTGAAATAAGAGGCGATAAAGCATCAATACAGGTTTATGAGGAAACTTCAGGCTTAGGACCGGGAGAACCGGTAGTTTCTACCGGTGAACCTTTAAGCGTTGAATTGGGACCTGGACTTATTGAATCAATTTTTGACGGTATCCAGAGACCTCTTGACGTCGTAAGAAGTGCTTCCGGTGACCATATTGCCAGAGGTGTAGAGGTAGAAAAGCTTAACAAAACAAGAAAGTGGAAGTTTATTCCTACTGCACAAAAAGGTGATGCCGTAAAGGCAGGGGACATCATTGGAACTGTGAAGGAAACTTCCATTGTAACACATAAGATAATGGTTCCGTTTGGAGTAGAAGGGACTATAGAGGAAATATACTCCGGTGAGTTTACTGTACTGGAAACAGTAGCAAAGATAAAGACAAATGACTTCGTTGTGGATGTCCGGATGCTTCAGAAATGGCCGGTAAGAAAGGGAAGACCATATAAGGAAAAGCTTTCTCCATCAAACCCTATGATTACAGGTCAGAGAGTCATAGACACATTCTTCCCGGTGGCAAAGGGCGGTACAGCTTGTATCCCCGGACCATTCGGAAGCGGCAAGACTGTAGTGCAGCACCAGCTTGCAAAGTGGGCTGATGCAGAGATAGTTGTATATATAGGCTGTGGCGAGCGTGGAAACGAGATGACTGACGTTCTTATGGAGTTCCCGGAGCTAAAGGACCCAAAGACAGGGGAACCATTGATGAAGCGTACGGTACTCATTGCAAATACTTCTGATATGCCGGTTGCAGCCCGTGAAGCAAGTATATATACAGGTATTACAATAGGTGAATATTTCAGAGATATGGGTTATTCCGTAGCCCTTATGGCAGACTCAACCTCCCGTTGGGCAGAGGCACTCCGTGAAATGTCAGGACGTCTTGAAGAAATGCCCGGTGAAGAAGGCTATCCTGCATACCTTGGTTCAAGGGCTGCCGAGTTCTATGAAAGAGCCGGCAAGGTTATATGCTCAGGAGCTGAAAACAGAGAAGGTGCCCTTACTGCAGTCGGTGCAGTATCACCTCCCGGTGGAGATCTTTCAGAGCCTGTAACACAAGCTACTTTAAGAATAGTAAAGGTTTTCTGGGGTTTGGATTCTGCTTTGGCTTACAGAAGACACTTCCCGGCAATAAACTGGCTTCAAAGCTACTCCTTGTATCTTGACAGACTGGGTGACTGGTTTACACAGCAAGTCTCACCTGACTGGTATGAGCTCAGGACAGAAGCTATGAGAATACTGCAGGAAGAGGCAGAATTAAATGAAATCGTAAGGCTGGTTGGTATAGATGCCCTTTCATTAAAGGACAGATTTACATTGGAAGTTGCAAAAACAATAAGAGAAGATTATTTGCATCAGAACGCCTTCCATGAAATTGATACCTATACATCAATTCAAAAGCAGTATAGAATGCTTAAGGCAATACTGTTGTTCTACCATGAAGGGCAAAGAGCATTAAGTGAAGGAGCACTCTTCAAAGAACTGGTAAATCTGCCGGTCAGGGAGAGAATTGCAAAGTCTAAGCTTATACTTGAAAACAATCTTGCAGAATTTGATGCTCTGGAAGCCGACATAAAGAAACAGGTGGCTTCCACCCTTTCGAATGGAGGAATATAAGATATGCTGAAGGAATATAAGACCATTAAAGAAGTTGCAGGGCCGCTGATGTTTGTCGACCAGGTAGAGGGTGTAAAGTTCGACGAGCTGGTTGAGATAGAATTGAAAAATGGAGAACTGCGCCGCGGAAAAGTTCTTGAAGTTTCAGGCAACACAGCTCTGGTGCAGTTATTTGAAGGCTCAACAGGAATAAACATCAATGAGGGTAAGGTTCGGTTTTCAGGACATAGCCTTGAACTAGGGGTTTCTACCGATATGCTTGGAAGAGTTTTTGACGGTTTGGGAAGGCCAAAGGACGGGGGACCCAAAATAATACCTGAAGCAAGACATGATATAAACGGTAATCCTATTAATCCTGCTGCCAGAGACTATCCTTCCGAGTTTATACAGACAGGTATATCTGCAATAGACGGGCTCAATACTCTTGTCAGAGGACAGAAGCTTCCCGTTTTCTCAGCATCGGGTCTGCCTCACGCAAGACTTGCTGCCCAGATAGCCAGACAGGCAAAGGTTCTTGGTACAGACAGCAAATTCGCTGTTGTATTTGCTGCCATTGGTATTACCTTTGAGGACGCGGATTATTTTGTATCTGACTTTAAAAAGACAGGGGCCATCGACAGGGCTGTACTTTTCATGAATCTTGCAAACGACCCTGCTATTGAGCGTATAGCTACACCTCGTATGGCACTCACAGCTGCAGAGTACCTTGCATATGAAAAGGATATGCACGTGCTTGTAATAATGACAGATATAACCAACTACTGTGATGCTCTTCGTGAGGTATCTGCTGCAAGAAAGGAAGTTCCCGGAAGAAGGGGCTATCCTGGATACATGTATACCGACCTGGCTACTATATACGAGAGAGCAGGCAGAATAAGGGACAGAAAAGGCTCAATAACCCAGATACCTATACTTTCAATGCCTGAAGATGATAAGACACATCCTATACCTGACCTCACAGGTTATATAACAGAAGGTCAGATTATACTCAGCAGAGAGCTTTTCAGAAAGGGCATAATGCCTCCTATAGATGTGCTTCCATCACTTTCACGTCTTAAGGATAAGGGTATAGGAAAAGGAAAGACAAGGGAAGACCATGCTGACACAATGAACCAGCTTTTTGCATCCTATGCAAGAGGCAAGGAAGCAAAAGAGCTTGCTGTAATACTTGGCGAAGGTGCTCTTAGTGATACAGACAGACTTTTTGCAAAGTTTGCAGATGAGTTTGAAAAAAGGTATGTTTCACAGGGAGATAATGAGGACAGAAGTATAGAGCAAACACTTGCAATCGGTTGGGAGCTTCTCTCCATACTGCCGAAAGTTGAACTTAAGAGAATCAAAGATGAATATATTGATAAATACCTTCCTAAAGGGGATGCATAGCTTATGGCTAGACTAAATGTAAATCCTACCCGTATGGAACTGACAGGACTTAAGGGCAGACTGAAAACCGCTCAGAGAGGCCACAAGCTCCTGAAGGATAAACAGGATGAGCTTATGAAAAAGTTCATAGATCTTGTTAAGAAAAACAAAGAGCTGAGAGAGGATGTAGAAAAAGAGCTTACAGATGCTTTCAAGAATTTCCTCATTGCCAGAGCGGTGATGTCTTCCGAGGTTCTTGAAGAGGCTATAATGTATCCTACTCAAAAGATTAACCTTGAGATGAGTACGAAGAACATAATGAGTGTAAACTCTCCTGTATTTAAACTTGTGAGGGAGGATAATCAGGAAGCCTCAAGTATTTATCCATACGGTTTTGTAACTACCTCCGGTGAACTGGACAGTGCAATACATTCCCTGCAGGAGGTTTTTGACAAACTGATTGAGTTGGCCCAGGTGGAAAAAACCTGTCAGCTTATGGCCGACGAAATAGAGAAGACCAGACGCAGGGTTAATGCGCTGGAATATGTAATGATTCCACAGCTTATTGAAACAGTAAAATTTATAACCATGAAGCTTGACGAAAATGAGAGAGGAAACAGAGTAAGGCTCATGAAGGTTAAGGATATTGTAGAAGGTCAAAAAGCTAATATCTAAAGAGAATCCGCAGGAAACCCTGCGGATTTTTTAGTCTTTATTAGTCTCTACAAAGGTTGTGCAGCAAGTTCCTTCACTTGTATGTGCAATGCCGTCACCCATCGGATTTACCTCTATAACATTAGCACTGCAGTAATTGTTGTCATAATATGTGCAGGTGTTCACATTACACTTTATACTGTGGTTGTGAGCATGCATCTTATTATTTGCAATGTCATTGCTTGTAATGTTGTTAGGCATAAATACACCTCCTTATAATACCGGCATGGGACACGCTGCGAACCGCGAACCAATGCCTTAAATTAATTGATTACACTTTTATTCTTTGCAGAATCAGTTTATTAATACTGAAAAACTTATGCTAAATAGTGGAGGGAAAAAAATTATTTAAAAAAAATAATTATGAAAAAGAGGATTTACTAGTTTTATATAGAAATATATGGAATGAAATCTAAATAATAGTTGAAAGGGGAAAAAATTATGTGGAAATGTAGTATTTGCGGATATGTACATAATGGAGCTGAAGCTCCGGAAAAATGCCCGAAGTGCGGGGCTCCGAGGGAAAAGTTCGTAGAGTTGACAGAAGAGCAGGCTGCTTTGATTGCAAAGTCAGAAAGAACTAATGATCTGCATATGATTTTCTGCCACCTTATGGACAAAATTGAAAAGGTATGTGATGAGGGCATAGAGCTGAATCTTGATCCCGGATGTGTAGCAACCTTCAAAAAGGGCAAGGAGCAGTGTGAAATCTTGAAAAATATTTCAAAAGCAGAAATAGCGACTCATGTAATGAAAAATAAATGGTAATATTGAATTCGCATTAGAGTATTCCTATCAGGAATAGCACGAATCTATCACAATCAATGTAAGCGTTTTGCGGAATTTGTTAACCTTATAGACGTGTTCTGCAAAACGCTTTAATCCGGCTTGACCGGATTTTTTTCTTGTTTATACCGGTACAAAAAGTTTAGAGCATTCATGTTACTTACTTGCCAAAAAATTTGTAAGTTTAAAAATTTTTAGCAAATTATATAGTAATATGTTTAAATATATTGTAAAATAAAATTGGAGGATGGATTAAAGATGGCGGGCTCAAATTTATGGGGGTGTTTATTTAAATGGGGATTGAGTTTGCCAGCAGAATGGAAGGCATGAAGGGTTCCGCAATTCGTGAACTGTTAAAACTTACAGAACAACCGGACATAATATCATTCGCAGGGGGGCTTCCTGCACCTGAGCTTTTCCCTACCCAGGAAATGGAAAAGGTTTGCTGCAGAGTGTTGCAGGATGAGGGAAGAGCAGCTTTGCAATACAGCGCAACAGACGGTTACCTGCCTCTTAGAGAAAAGATAGCCAAGAGAATGGCTAAGGTTGGATTGAACAATGTAGACGCAAAGGACATACTCATAACAGCCGGTTCGCAGCAAGGACTCGATTTTTCTGCCAAGATATTCATTAATGAAGGTGACGTAATAATTACCGAAAGCCCGAGTTATTTGGGTGCACTAAGTGCTTTCAGGGCATACCAGCCTAAATTCGTAGAAATACCTATGGATGAAGACGGGATGATAATAGAGGAGCTTGAAAAAGCTTTGAAGGCAAATCAGAAGGTTAAGTTCATATACACTATACCTGATTTTCAGAACCCTACAGGTAGGACTATGTCACTGGAAAGAAGAAAACGTCTTATGGAGCTTGCAACTCTGTATGAGATACCGGTTATTGAAGATAACCCATATGGAGAGCTCCGTTTTGTTGGCAGCGTAATGCCATCGCTTAAGTGCTTCGATCCAAAGAATCTTGTTATTCATTTGGGAACTTTTTCAAAGATTTTTGCACCTGGCTTGAGACTTGGGTGGGTTATAGCAGCACCGGAAATATTGCAGAAATTCAATATTGCCAAGCAGGGTGCAGATTTGCAATGCAGTACTATTGCCCAGAGGGAAGTTAACAAGTTTATGGATATGTACGATATAGAAGCACATATCGAGAAAATCAAAAAAGTATACGGCAGCAGAAAGAACTTGATGATTGAGACAATGAAAAAGGAGTTTCCGGCTGGTACAACCTTTACAAATCCGGACGGAGGACTCTTTGCATGGGCAACCTTCCCTGAAGAAATCGATGCAGCAGTTCTTCTGCAGAAAGCCTTGGAACAGAAGGTGGCATTCGTTCCCGGTGAGCCTTTCTATCCAAATGGCGGCAATGCTAACCACTGCAGGTTAAATTACTCATGCATGAGTGATGAGCTGATTGTGGAAGGTATTAAGAGACTTGGTAAAGTATTAAAATCAATGTAAAATATACAAAAATCTCCGAAAAATCGGAGATTTTTAATTGTATAGAAAGTATAACTTTCCTATACAATTAAAAACCTTTATTTAACTGCCCGTGCCAGAATTTCCTCATTATAGAAGAAAAAGGCACATGGGCTTCAAATGCGACCGCAGCCGCCTTTGTTCTTTGTGTAATATATGGATGGTTTATATGTAACAAATTTGGTAAAAATAAAAGAAGTATGTGGAAAAAAAGCTGATGAGATAGTATAATATGTTTAAACTCAAAATCAAATATGAGTTTTCAAAAAAGCAAGTTTCATTTAAAAGGAGGAAAAATTATGGAAAAGTGGACCTGTACAGCATGCGGTTATGTTTATGATCCCGAGGTTGGAGATCCTGATAGTGGAATAGCACCAGGCACTCCTTTTGAAGATATACCTGAGGATTGGGTATGTCCATTATGTGGTGTAGGAAAAGATATGTTCGAAAAAGAATAAAATTTGAACAATTGTGGAGCTTACACGAGGAAAACTGAGTATTTTTCAGTTTTTCTCGTGTAAACAACAATAATAAAAAAAAGTAAAATTGCTAAAACTACAGATACGTGATATTATATATTTTGTCGGCGGTGAGCCGAGCAGATATTCCCGGCTTGTGTAATGGTAGCACAACTGACTCTGGATCAGTTTGTTGAGGTTCAAATCCTTAGCCGGGAGCCATACGAATATAAATGTCGTAAGATAAGATCTTACGGCTTTTTTTATTGTATAGGAAAGTATAACTTTCCTATACAATAAAAAACCTTGATTTAAGTGCCCGTGCCAGAATTTCCTCATTACAGAAGGATATGGCACATGGGCTTCAAATGCGGCCGCAGCCGCCTTTGTTCTTTTGAAGCTGCATTTACTACTGAAGATGCTTAATGAATATGGCAGATTATGGTACCGGATGACATATAATCATAATATGAATGCGGTTTCCATTGATATTTAGGATTAATATCATTAGGGGGGAAATGGATGTCTAAACTGGGTCTGGTTTTGGCAGGAGGCGGGGGAAAAGGTGCATATCAGTTCGGAGTGTGGAAGGCTTTAAATGAGTATGGCGTTGCAAACAATTTTGCAGCAATTTCCGGCACCTCGATCGGCGGTTTGAATGCCGCATTATTTGTGCAGGGTTCATTAGAGCTTTGCGAAGAAGTATGGAGGAACATCAGTCATGAGAAAGTATTTACAGTTGATAAACGTAAATTGGCAGAAGTGGTTAGTGAATCTATTCTAACCGGAATCGGTATATCTAAAAGCTTACTGCTAAACTTAATTGCGTCGTCAAATGGGATTTTCACTCGGGAAGGACTGCTTGACATAATAGATGAATATATTGACCTGAGCTTGATAGCAAATTCAAATGTCAAGCTATACGCTACCTGTTGCGAGATCCGAAAAAATATTACCGACCCGTTAACTCCAACATATTTTCAGATGAATAATCAAAGCAGCAACAAAATAAAAAAGGTTCTGCTCGCAACTTCTGCGCTGCCTGTGATTTTTAAGCCTGAAATTATAGAAGGCAGAAAATATATTGATGGCGGCGTCGTTGATAACGTTCCGGTCAAACCGCTGTATGAAGACGGCTGCGATGTAATATTAGTTGTTCACCTGGACAGGAGCTCTACTGTAAAACATGATGACTTCCCCAATTGCACGATACTTGAAATAAGCCTGACCGAAAATCAGGGAGGATTAATTGATGGGATTCTTGACTTTTCGCCGGAAGGCGCGAGCAGAAGGATCGAACAGGGCTATATTGATGCATGGAAACTGCTTGAGCCTTTGTATAGAAAGGAAATCATACAAAGCAGGGTTATGCATAATTGCTATACAAAAAGAGCGTAAAAAATAGTCGTAGGTAGAGAACAGAACAAATATTTACAAGTAAAAATATGCTATGTTAAACTAATAGCATGTTGAAAAATGTATAAATGGACAGTATTGTAATGAAAACGATTGGAATCAATCGAAAATTTGAAAAGTTCGGGAGAGCGGTTTTTAATACGTGTGGTATACTGAAATCATATATAACGTAAAAGGAATGTGACGATTATGAAAAGAATCGGTTCAAAGATCATGATGATACATTTTATATTTGCTTGTGCATCAGTATTTCTCACCATATTCATATCGTATCGTACAGTAAACAGCATTTTGCTGGAGTATGCATCTTCTTTAGGTACAGCTTGCGCGGAAATAGAAGCAAAAGAAATAGACAGCTGGCTTAAAGAGAAAACTACTCTTTTGGAAAGCATAGCCGTTCAAATAGAAAATGCAGAGTATAACAATGAAGAACATATACAAAAAATCCTTGAGAATGCAGTAAAGGCCGACCCTTCCTTCTATAGCTTCTTTATCGGATTCGAAAACGGAAGACTAATGGATGCCAATGGATGGATACCCCCGGCAGATTATAATACCTTAGAGAGACCTTGGTATCGTGAAGCCATTGATGCAAACCGCATCATTTTTACTTCAGCTTATATTGACAAAAAGAAAAACACACGGGTGAAGGCTATCGCCATGCCGCTGCATATGCAGGGCAGGAATGCGGTTCTGGCTGCTAATATCCCTTTTGATACTATTAGAAAACAAATTCAGAGCATTCGCTTCGGAGAAACTGGCTACTGTATATTGATGGACGGAGATTGTATTGTATTGGTACATCCTGAAATAAATAATGAAATGAAGCCCCTGGACGAGGCTCGTAATGATCTCAGTATGAAAATACAAGAGCATGCCTGGAAGGGAAATAAAGGGACAACCGTCATTCAATCTGGTAAAAAGGTAGAATTGTTGGTTCATGTGCCAATTCAGTCTAATGACTGGACGCTGCTGTTGCTGGCTCCCATTGAAGAATTTCAGGGACCTGCCAAGGAAATGTCCCGTCAGCTTATTGCTGTCATAACATTATTGATGGGATTCATAATCGCTATAAGCTACATATTGGGGAAAAAAATATCAATATCTCAGGAAAAACAATTGGAAGAAGTTGAGAAGATTGCCTGCAGAGAAAATTTGGCAGCAGGCAGCGAAATCAGCCCGAAGGACTATGTCGGAAAACCGGTTGGCAATGAGGTTTCTACAAAAAAAGAGAAACATATTGCCGGAACCGAAGAGGTTTATGATATTGCAGGACAAATTGATGAAATTGCAGCTCACCTTGAAAAAGGCGTCCGGTCTTTCAAAATAAAGCGTGATGCCGAAGGAGGGGAATAAAATGGATAAAGTACTGGTTGTAGATGATGAAAAAGATATAGTCCGATTGATTAAGGATTTTTTGCAAATTAATGCCATTGAAGTAATTGAAGCATATAGCGGGGAAGAAGCACTGTCCAAACTGGACGAGACTATTAAGCTTGTGCTTCTGGATATCAGTATGGAGGGTATGTCCGGTATCGATGCATGTAAGAGAATACGGGAAATGACAAATATTCCTGTGATTTTTCTTACGGCTAAAGCCTCCCAAAGCGACAAGGTACTGGGGCTGGGCATAGGCAGTGATGATTACATGACAAAGCCTTTCGATCCGATCGAGTTGGTCGCAAGGGTCAAGGCGCATATTCGAAGATATGCTGAATATAATGAAAGAAAATTAAGCGGGCATGATAATATGATAAGCTTTGGTTCCTTGATAATATATCCCGATCACTACCGGGTTTTGAAGGATGGTATATCAGTTCCCCTTACATATAAAGAATTCGAGTTGTTTTTATATCTGATCCAAAATGCCGGATTGGTAATGACAAAAGAACAGATACTGAACAAGGTATGGGGCAGCTGTGCCTACGACTATAATGTAGTAACCACCAATATAAAGCGGCTGAGAAGAAAGATCGAAAAGGATCCGGATAATCCGGAATACATTCATACTGTTTGGGGTGTTGGCTATATCTTTGAAGGTAGTACATCATGAAATTCAGAAAGATTCGGACCAAGATCACTCTGGCTTTATTTTTGGTTACCATCATGACTGCAATTTTTATTGGTATGACTAGCTACCTGATATTCCGGAATGTTCTTTATAGGCAGGCTGCTGAGCTGGGGATGAAATCCGCCCAATACAATGCTGAAGAAATCCAGGGGTGGGCGAAAGAAAAAATCGCATCCCTGGAGCGTACGGCTGTACATATTTCTTCCATAGAACCTTATGATGAGAAAAAAATACAAAATATGCTACAGGAAGCAGCTCAAGCAGATCCTCTTTTTTATAGTGTATTTATCGGCTTTGAAAACGGCAAGATGCTGGATGCAAAAGGTTGGATACCGGAAGCAGCGTATAATGCAGCACAAAGACCCTGGTATCAGATGGCGATAACAGCCAATGATACGGTTTTTACGCCGGTATATTTGGATAAAAATAAAAAAAGTCTGGTAACGTCAATTGCCCTTCCTATAAAGCTTCATGGAGCCGAAGGCGTATTGGCTGCAAATATTCCGATCAGTCAAATTACGCAACAGGTAAATAATATTTCATATGGAGAAACAGGATTCGGGATTTTGTTGGATAAGAACGGAATAATTATTGCACATCCTAATAAGCAATATATATTGCAGTCTTTCGAAAAAGCTTTCGATTTCGGACCCGGAATATTTATGGATATTCAACGGCCTTATCCGACAGTAGAAACCATCATATTACAGAATAAAAAGCATCTGCTGGTTTCCGTTCCCATTGAAGCTTGTGGCTGGAAGCTGCTGCTTACAGCGCCTGAAGTAGAATTTCTCACTCCGGTTCATGAAATGATCGTCTATCTGCTAAATATTTTAGGTATTATCCTAGGTCTGATGATTCTATTCGGCGCCTATTGGGGGCGGAAAATGTCCCGTCCGATAGAAAAAATGATTTTGAGCGTACAAAGTTTATCAGAGGGTGATTTGACGGAGCCGGTGGAAATCACATCCGGAGATGAATTGGGGACCTTGAGCGAAGCCCTGAACAACATGAAGTACAGTTTATCGGATATGATTAATAATATTCATACGGAAAGCCAAAGTCTTCATAATTATGCTAAAAACCTTACGAATACAATTGAGGAAATCTCCTCTGGAGTGACAGACTTTATAACTCAACTCTCTCATGATTTAAAAACACCTTTAACATTAATCAAAGGATATACAACAGGGATTCAAATGGGTGTTACGAAGGATCCCGATAAAATTAGCGAGTATTTATGCGGTATTTATACACGGGCAGAACAAATCGAAGAAATCACAGAGGACATACTGGATAGCTTGTATGATATTAAACAGTTTATGGTTCTTGAGGCTGAAATACTTGATATCTCTGATTTTTCAAGCTTACTTATTGATAACGCAAAAAAACAAATTGAAAATTCCGACAGACATTTTGAAGGAAGCCTTTCCATCGAGGGCGGCAGCCTGTCAGGTGATAAAATCAAGCTGGTACGCGTATGGAACAACCTGATTACTAATGCCATAAAGTATTCCGATAAAGGCAGTACAGTTCAGATAACCATAGCTCAACTGCCTGGTGAAATGCAGTTTATTGTAAGGGATGAAGGGATCGGTATACGGGCTGAAGAAATAAATAAGGTTTTTGAAATGTTTTACCGGGCGAAGGACAGGGAAGTGAAAGGTTATGGTATTGGGCTGGCTTTAGCCAGAAGCATCATCGAAGCTCACGGCGGAAGGATTTATGCCATCTCAGAATATACAATGGGAAGCAGCTTCATATTTACGCTTCCTATATTGACACAAAAATGACACAATTAACATCTTACTGTGTCATTTTTTATTTTTATAATTACACTTGCAGAGGAGTATGTGTACACATTATTCTAGCTTCTGTATTAATAAAAGGAGATGGTATTATGAATGCTGTGGTAAAGCAAGAGGGAAAGAAAAAATTCAGCTTCATTGAGAATTTCCCTAATGGATTCGTCATTCTGTTTTCAATTCTGGTTTTAGTAGCTGTTTCAACCTACTTTATACCTGCAGGAGCCTATGACAAAGTAGAAATTGCAGGTAAAACAGTGACAAAAGCAGGTAGTTACCATCAGATTGAATCTTCCCCTGTAAATTTTATTGAATTTTTCTCAGCTATTCCAAATGGAATGCAGGCAGCATCGGCACTTATTTTTATGATCATACTGATTGGAGGCTCCATTCGTGTATTTGACAGCACCGGAGCAATAAGAGGTGCCTTGTCCAGTTTGATAAAAATTTTCGGTAAAGAAAAAGGTTCATGGGTACTCTCCTTCATTATAATTTTCTTCGCATTGATAGGTGCATTTCCGTCAATGTTTGAAGCGACTATACCCTTTGCCCCAATCTGCCTTGCTATTGCACTTGCTCTTGGTTATGACGCGATTGTAGGTGTTTCCTTAGCCTTAGTAGGGGTTGTAGTTGGATGGACTGCCGGTCCTACAAATCCATGGACCGTTGGTATAGGGCAATCCATTGGTCAGCTTCCCATGTTTTCAGGGTTTATGCTCAGATTTATTCTGCTTATTGTATTAGTAACAGTTTCAATAGTTTATATACTTAAATATGCCAACGATGTAAAAAGCGGAAAAAGAGAAAGTATAGTAGCGGGTATTGATATAAGTGAATTTAATACATATGACGTTAATAATATGGGGGCTTTCACGGCCAGACATAAGATTATTCTTCTGACCCTTGCTGCAACTATAGGGGTAATACTTTATGGAACCTATAACTGGAAATGGGGCTTGGTACAAATGTCTGCAATATATATTGTAGGCGGTATTGCAGCAGGCTTGATTGCGGGCTTCAACGGCGGGAAAATTGCAGATGAGTTTGTAGAGGGTGGCAAGGAAATACTTATGGCAGCGCTGGCTGTAGGACTTGCAAGAGCAATACAGGTTATTATGGACACCTCACATATAGGGGATACCTTGGTATATTTCTTCTCAATTCCTCTTCAAAGCTTGCCAACAGCAGTTTCTGCAATAGGAATGTTTGTTGTTCAATCTATATTGAACTTTTTCATACCTTCCGGCAGCGGGCTTGCAATGGTAACAATGCCTATTATGATTCCTCTGGCTGACGTACTGGAAATTAACAGACAGGTTGCTATACTTGCTTTTCAGTTCGGAGACGGATTGTCGAATCTTTGCTTCCCGACGACTGCAGTCACAATTGCATTTCTTTCAATAGGCAAAGTACCTTTTAACAAATGGCTGAAATTTATTATGCCGTTTTTACTTATTACATGGTCTATAGCCGCAGCATTCCTCGTTATTGCGACCTTAATAGGCTGGGCATAATGCAGTTAATATAAAGATATTCAGATACCAGTATTATACAAATACTGGTATCTGTTATGTCAGATTTAAGAGGAGAGTGGATATATGATAAGCACTAAGGAAATCCATTCATTGGAGATGTTAATACAATATGCTGCTATCATTAAAGACCTTATCGGCGAGGATGTAGCTACAATGGTAAGTGATACGGAAAAATTCTTAAGCTATAATCCCGGTATGACCCTGAATTCACATACAAAACCTGGAACACCACTGCCACAAGTGTCAATGCTTAGAAAATGTATGGAACAAAAGAAGGTCATAAGTGAGGTAATTCCGAAAGAGGTATATGGTGTCGCATTCAAGTCTACAGCAACACCTGTTATGGATAATGAAGGCAATGTTATTGGCGCAATCTCAATATCTAAAGATATTGAGACAAGAAATCAAGTTATTAGTGTGGCAGAGAATCTATCATATTCTATGGATGAAATTTCAAAAGGCATCGTCGACATTTCCTCGAATGCACAAGAAATCGCAATGTCACAGGTCGAAATGGTTGAATCTGCAAAAGAAGCACTTGCCACTATGCATGAAACGGATAAGGTGCTTGTTTTTATAAAAGAAATAGCAAATCAGACAAATATGTTAGGCTTAAATGCCGCTATTGAAGCGGCAAGGGCCGGTGAACATGGAAGAGGATTCAGTGTGGTAGCGGAGGAGATCAGGAAGTTATCAACCAGCAGTAGTGAAGCGGTTAGTAAGATAAATGGAATTCTTATTAAATCAAACGAAGCTGTAAAAAGGATAGTGAATGAAATAGAAAAAAATAGCTTGAGCACACAGCAGCAGGCAGCTGCAACTGAAGAGATAAATGCTTCTATAGAAGAAGTTGATGCGATATCAGATCAATTGGTAGCATTAGGAAAGACTTTATGATAATTAAGCAGGAGAATTGATGAAGCTGTCCTATAACAAAGTAATGAGGTTAAAACAAACTACCGGCTGTGAAAACAAGCCGGTAGTTTGTTTTATCGTGTGAATTCTGTTATACCATTGCAGCAACAAGTCCTGCCATAATTACGGAAGCAATAGATACTGTAACGAATCCTGCAACCAACATCTTTGGTAAGATTGCACCCAGTATTTGTTCCGACATTTCCGGTGTATCTCCGAGTGAATTTGCAACTTCTTTAGAAACGATAAAGGTTCCGGGAAATCCGAAGTTGGCTGTTGAGCCAATTGCGATACACATCCATGGAGAGATCTTGAGGATTTTTCCAACGATTACGCAAAATATTGCATATCCTATTACACCCAATACATTTGCACCAATGATAGCCGGCAGCAGACCAATCAGAATTTCTGGAGTTGCCTTTGCCAAGCTCGAAAAGACAACTGCAAGCAATGCAGCCATGGCAAGCCCACCGGAATTAGCCTTGTTTAAAATACTTGGCTCTAAAAATCCGAGTTCAGTAAATAAAATTCCAAGCAGCAATCCGATTATGTTCTTATCAAGAACATTTCTTCCGGCAGCTTGCGCCAGCACTGAAGACAAGAATGTAGCGAGAAGTGCTACTAATACTACCTTTGCCAGATACACATTCTCAGAGTCATACTTCTCTGGCAGCGGCGGAAACAGCTTTTTCTTTGCAGCTGCATTTTCTAGTGCTTTCTTTTCTTCGACATAGGTTCCATCCAGGATTTTTTGTTTAACCAGTTTTCCTTCCTTTTTTAAGCAAAAAGAAGCAATCGGATATCCAATGAAGCCCTCCATAATCATAAGTACAGTTGCAAAGACAGCAAGCGCATCTGCATTTGACAGCCCGGCCTCAACAACAGCATTTTGCATCATCAAAGCTGCAATGATTCCTCCTGAAATAACCGGTGCAGATACCAGAGCTTCTGCTTTACCAATAAGTACAGGGCCCACTGTAAGAAGAACAGCAGTAATGCCAATTACTGCAGCAAGAGCAATCAAAACAGTCTTCCATTGTTCCTTGAGTTGCTGTAAATTCATCAAGGTTCCCATGTGTACCAGCAGCACTGTGATTAAGAGTCCTCCGATCCCTGCTAGCTGAGCATCCGCAAATAATGTTTGCGGTACCCCGGACCAGAATCCCAAAATGAAGATTACTGAACACGTAAACATGGTTGAGACGATACTCTTTGTTCTGACGGCAATGATGTCCCCAACAGCGTATGCTACAAAAATAAATGCCAACGATAAAATTGCGTTCAACCTTCTCAACTCCTTTGTAAAAATTTATACGTATATATGCATATATATGCTAATATTGTATAAGTATATTCGTTTCCGAAATGTTTGTCAATTTACATTTTTCTAGTAAACAGTAAAATTTTTGTTGAAAATGAATGAACAGATAACACCAAATTAGTAGTTAAATGTAAGATGGGCAGATAATAAAATCATGGGTCAATTCACTATTTTAAATTAGATGAATAAATATGCAATTTTGTGTTGCTACTATTTCAAATTGTGATATAATAATTTATTAAATAACCAATTAACTAATAATAATTTTTGCGGAGGTAAAGGATGAGCATTAAAGAACTGTCACAAAAATATAAGCAATATACTGTGGATATGAGAAGAGAATTTCACATGCATCCTGAATTGAGCATGAAAGAGGAAAAAACTGCTCAAAGAATTAAAGAAGAATTAGATAAAATGGGTATTCCGTATGTATCAATGGCCGGAACCGGAGTTTTAGCTACAATAAAAGGCAAAAATGAAGGAAAGACTATTGCGCTCAGGGCTGATACAGATGCACTTGAAATTACTGAAAAAAACGATGTTCCTTATAAGTCTCAGAACGAAGGCATAATGCATGCATGTGGCCATGACTCTCATGCAGCAATGCTTTTAGGGGCTGCAAAAGTACTTAATGACATTAAGGATGAGCTTAACGGAACAGTTAAGTTAATGTTCCAGCCAGGAGAAGAAGTGGCACAAGGTGCAAAAGGAATGATTGCAGACGGAGCTTTGGCTGGTGTTGATGAAGTATTCGGAATGCATGTTATGGGAAACTTCCCGACAGGGAAAATAGCCATAGGTGCAGGGCCTCGTATGGCATCCTGCGATATGTTCAAAATTACTGTAAAAGGTAAGGGCGGCCATGGTTCCATGCCTCATCTGGGAGTGGATGCAGTGCTGGCAGCCTCTGCTATTGTAATGAATTTGCAGTCTATTGCAAGCAGAGAAATATCTCCTATGGACACTGTTGTTGTAAGTGTAGGCAAATTTATATCGGGTAACAGGTGGAATGTCATTGCTGACGAAGCAGTGCTGGAAGGAACTACAAGATGCTTCAGCTATGAAGTAAGAGAAAAGCTTCCAAAAGCGTTAGAAAGAATAGCTGAGTCCACTGCTGCAAGCTACAGGGCTGAAGCAAAGCTTGAATATAACGATTTGACAGCTCCTACCATCAATAATGAAGTATCTACTGAAAGAGCCAGAAAGTCTATTGAAAAGATCATGTCAAAGGATGCAGTTATGGAAATGCCTTTACAGTCAGGCTCGGAAGATTTTTCCGAGTATCTGGCAAAAGTACCGGGCACTTTTGTAATAGTTGGTATAGCCAATGAAGAAAAAGATACTTGCTATTCAAATCATCATCCAAAGTTTGATATTGACGAAGATATGTTAGAATGCGGAGTAGCTCTTCATGCTCAATATGCAGCAGATTATTTAAATGAAAATAACTGATATCCGGTAAACTCAAAAGGTGCATGAAGGATTAAGCCTAAAGGAATGAGAATATTTGATGAATGAATATTATAAAAAAGCATTGGAACTTAATGATGAGATAATAGGAAACCGAAGAATATTGCACAGCTTTGCAGAAACCGGTTTTGAATTGCCAGAAACATTATCTTTTGTAAAGGATAAATTGAGAGAATATGGTTTAAGCCCAAAACAGGCAGGCAAAGCAGGAATCACCTGCACAGTCGGCCGTCCCGGCAGAACTATATTGCTGCGTGCAGATATGGATGCTCTCCCAATGAGGGAAAATACAGATTTAGCTTTTGCAGCAACAAACGGAAACTGCCATTCTTGTGGCCATGATTGCCATACGGCCATGTTATTGGGAGCTGCAAAATTATTAAAAGAAAATGAAGAAAAGTTGAATGGTATTGTAAAATTTATGTTTCAGCCGGCCGAAGAACTTTTAGCAGGGGCTAAAGACATGATAGCTGCTGGTATATTGGAAAATCCCAAAGTAGATGCAGCAATCGGAATGCATATTATGGCCGGAACCGAACAATCTCATTCGGGTACTGTTTACTACTCAAAGGGTACTGCACTTTTTTCCGGAGATGCTATAAAGATCACCATAAAAGGTAAAAATGCTCATGGCAGCACACCCGAAAAAGGAGTAGATGCCATTAATATCGCAGCACATATTGTTATTTCCCTGCAGGAGATTGTCGCCCGCGAAATACCTTGCCAGGATCAATCGGTTGTAATAGTAGGAAAGATTCAAGGCGGTGATACGGTAAATACTTTAGCAGGCAATGCGGTAATAGAGGCGTCGGTTCGTGCTGCTACAGAAGAAAAGCGTACTTATTTGAAAAAAAGAGTAAAAGAGATAAGTGAAAATGTTGCCAATACATTCAGAGGGGAAGCTATTGTTGAATTTGTATACGGCATTGGGCCTCTTTACAATGATCCAAGCATAAGTGAGGAAATCTCACAATATTGCAAGGAAATCTTAGGGGATGGCAATGTAGCTGAGGTTCCGGCCTCGGCCGGTGCTGAAGATTTTACTTATATCGCGGGGCTTGTGCCTTCTGTGATGTTGAATTTAGGTGCGGGCAGCATAGAAGAGGGGTATATCTGTCCTATGCATAACCCGGGAATGACGGTAAATGAAAGCGTTCTCCCTCAGGGTGCGGCTTTATATGCTCACTGTGCCGAATCATATTTAAAAAATCATTAAGTATATTAATATCGGGCAGGAATAAAGAAACGCAAAAATTAATATTAAAAAGCGTATTATCCCAAGTGTGGTAAAGTGGGACAATACGCTTTTTATATAAGTTAATTATTTTGTTATTTCTTTTCTTCATTAAACTATTTTTTAACTGCAATACCTGCACAAATTATCTAAAGATTTTCAACCATTCTATAGCAGTATTTGCATAAACTGCAGCTCCTATATAAAAAACATCCTCATTAAAATTAATTTTTGGATGATGCTGAGGATAGGGGTAGCCTTGTTCGGGTGACCCTCCGCCCAAAACCATCATTAGGGCTGGAACTTTTTCACTCACATATCCAAAGTCCTCTGAGCCTGTCATTTTACCGCCGGGATATACTGCATCAAAGCCTTTGACATTTTCTGTGCCTATAAATTCCCTGTTAATTCTTACGATTTGATCATAAAGCTCAGGATTGTTATAAACAGATGGGCATTCCATTCTGTATTCTACATTTGCAGTTGCTCTGAATGTTGATGCTATGCCTTTGGCTACTTCGACAACACGAGTTTTCATTAAATTTCTCTCATCATTATTAAATGCTCTGATTGTTCCTTCAATAAATGCTGTATCAGGAATTATATTGGCTGCGTTGCCCCCATGCATTTGACCGATTGTAATAACTGTTGTGCTGGATGGCGGAACTTCTCTTGCTATAACCTCCTGCAAAGCTGTATGGATATGGGCTGCAACATTCAATGGGTCAACTGAATCCTGGGGCATTGCACCATGACCGCCTTTTCCCTTGATATCAATATGGAACATATCTGCAGATGACGATATGTATCCTCCTTCCGGAATAATAAGCGTACCGGCGGGTATTGGCATGCCGGAGAATATATGAACCATAGCTGCTGCATCTACTTTAGGATTTTCTAAAACTCCTGCCTCAACCATAGCCTTTGCTCCCGACAATTGTTCTTCAGCAGGCTGAAACATCAATTTAACTGTACCTTCTATTTCATCTTCATGGTTTTTTAAAAGCCGAGCGGCACCCAAAAGCATTGAAGCATGGGTATCATGGCCGCATGCATGCATGTTCTGTGTTCTTGACTTATATTCCAAGTCATTTTCCTCAATAATTGGCAGTGCATCCATATCAGCTCTTAACAGAAATGTTTTGCCTGGCTTTTTTCCGCCTGCTAATGCTACAACAGCTGAATCGGCTATTATTTCAGGGTCATAACCCATTTCTTTAAGTCTTTTCAGCACATATGCCGTAGTTATTGGCAAATCATGTCCAAGCTCAGCATTCTGATGTAAATATCGCCTATCTTTTACGATTACGTCCTGAAGGGCTTTTGCTTCTTCTAAAATACTATTCATAACATCATTCCTCTCAATTATCTGCATTTATTAGTTTAATAATAATATATCAAGTATATATTATTATTACATAGTTATTTGTTTTTGTACATAATAATACAGGATATAATAAGTAACGATAAGTAGAGAAAATGAATTATGCAGTACTTTTTATGGGGAGAGAAGCCGTGAATAAATATAGATTAATTGAGTTTTTAACTAAAATATTGTTATGGATTATAGTTGTTATTATTTTTATAATTCAGGGCACCGATGCATTCAAATTACTTCCAGAATACTTGCGGACCATGATACTTGTACTGGACCTGTCCACGGCAGTTATACTCTCGGGATTTATGCCGTCATCAATGGCAGACAGAAAATTCTATAAAGCGATAAAGCTTTTGGATAAGGACAACGACAAAGCTGTTCAATATCTGGAGGAATACCTCGAGTCAAAAACACTTTCTGATAATGACAGGCAGAATGTTCTGCGAATCCTGGGCATTGCACATCACAAAAGAGGGGATGGTGAGAAGGCTATCGGATGTCTGAACCTGGCACTTCAAGGATATGATAAAGACGATGACCTGAAGGTGGAGATATTAGGAGCAATGGGGATGATATTTTCTGAGCTGGGGGAATATCAAAAAGCAGTTGAGCGTTTTGACAGGGCTTTTGAAATCATATTTGCCAGGTCTAAAGCGTATATTGACAAGGCTGTACTGATGCTGGTCATGAATACCTATATAAAGGCAGGGCAGAAGGAAAAGGCTGTGACGATATATGACAGGCTTATGATGATACGGGGTTACAAGCGGGATAAGAGGGTAGAAGAGCTATTGGATATATAATAGAGGGCTAAAGTGTGATTTAATTTGACAACAGCAGTGCCTGGGGTTTAGGTGGTTATTGAATTGTAAAAAATCTTTTGATATTATGAAAAGTAAATATGGTATTATAATAAGACTGATACTATCCTGACAGGTTGCCGCAGCCGCTAAAAAAGGAGATATAGTTAATGAGCGATATAAATAATACTTGGATTAACAGTTCCTTGGATTTTGTTTCTGAAGGTATTATCATACTTGATAATGACGGAATTATCAAGAAATACAACAGGAGAGCAAAAGAAATCCTGGGATTTGCAGGTACAATAGAGAAGCATCATAATGCCGGACGAATTAAAGAAGGGGATATGGTTTTTATTGTAGATACAATAATAGGAGATGATGACGGAGGAGTGGATAGCGATGATTTAAAGAAAATCGGGATCAACTGCGACGACATCCAATCCGGGCAGGGAATTTTATGTTGGGGAATATATGGGGAAGATAATCGAGGAGCTTTTAAAGTCATAAACCATGACAGCCTTGGAGTATACACTCTCAATGGGTTTGCAGAAGATATACCATATTCTCTTGTCCTGAACACAGTAGAAAAGTATACAGCTATAATAGTCGGCGATGAGGAATACAGGCTTGAATATATAAACTCAATTTCAAACCTGGTTATTTTGCGTGACAAAAAAATGATTTTCTATCAATCCATGGGCTACTCGACCAGGGGAGAGGAGTTGAAAAGCATCTTAAATGGTATAAGCTTTTATGCCAAAAATGAAGAAGAGGAATTCAACCCCGAAGGGATGCTAATCACCGAAGTTCATTCTGATTCAAAGGATATTTATCACGAACTATTGAATAATAAGCCAGACGAAACAGTAATCTTTGAAAACAGCTTTATTGAACTCAATAAAGTGCCTATATTGGCAAGCTACTATGTATTAAGGGAAAATAATGAGAAAGCCGGAGCTCTTCTGAAATTCAAAGGCATTAAAGAATTGACCTCAATAAGCCGGGAAAGTGTTAAAGCATCCAAGAAGCTTTCGGAATTTACCAGAAGATATCACAGCACAAACAGCTTTCATGAGATATTGGGAATCAGCGACAATATGAAGGAAGTAAAGAGACTGGCCGGGCAGGCTTCAAAGACAGACTCCAATGTACTGATACTTGGCGACAGCGGTACTGGGAAAACCTTTCTTGCTAAAAAAATACACGAGGCCGGTAAAAGAGGGGAAAAACCTTTTATTACAATTAACTGCGCAGCTATTCCTAAGGAACTGGTAGAAAGCGAACTTTTCGGGTATGAGAAAAATGCCTTTACAGGTGCTTCACAATCAGGGAAGAAGGGTTTAATAGAATTAGGACAGGGCGGTACCATATTTTTTGATGAAATAGGGGACATGTCTTTTGACATGCAGGCAAAGCTGCTTTCTTTTATACAGGACAGGAAGTTTTTCAGGGTAGGCGGCAGTACTGAGATAAAAGCTGATGTAAGGATGATTTTTGCTACTAACAGGAACCTGGAAAATGAGGTTAAGGATAAGACCTTCAGGGAAGACCTGTATTACAGGATAAATGTAATTCCAATTCAAATCAAACCCCTGAGAGAAAGAAGAGAAGACATACCTGTTCTGGTGAATGAACTTTTTGATAAGCTGAAAGGCAGGATGGGGCTGGAAGAAAAGGTGTTGTCATCGGATGCCATGAATCTGCTCTTTGTATATGATTATCCGGGGAATGTAAGGGAAATGGAGAACTTAATTCAGAGAGCAATCAGCTTAAGCGAACAAAATGTGGTAAATGCCCGGAACTTCATGATTGGAGAGAATACACCCGTACTTAAGGGCGGGACCCTAAAAGATATTTTAACCAGGACTGAGAAAAAAATAATAACGGACACGCTTGAAAAGAACAAGGGTAATGTAAAGAAAACATACGAAGAGCTGGGTATGGGAAAAACGAACTTCTACAAAAAGGTGAAGCAATTAGATATAGGTTTGGACAAATATAAATAATCTAAAAATTACCTAAGAAGAGTTTTATCCACAAATAAGATAAAACTCTTTTCTACTAAAGTGAACTTTGAGTCCACTTTAGTGAACTCCATTGTTGCATGTACATTTTATCTGGTATAAACTGATATGTAAGCTTATACATTCCAAAAAGTTCACAAAAGTGGACTTGTGCTGTAACAGCAGGCTGACAAAGCTTGAAATACCGCTTTTATAAGCTTTTGGCACAGAACTTGCAAATTAAATGAGCCAAGAACTTATTAGAAAAGAAGGGGATTATAATTGAACTATTATTTTTCAGGCTGTGATACAGTACAATTGGCAAAAGAATATGGCACCCCTCTTTATGTAATGTCTGAAGATATTATCATGGAGAGATTGAATGAGATCAAGAAATCTTTTTCTGAGAGGTATCCTAATGTACAAGCTTACTATGCTTCAAAAGCCTTTTTGACCAAGGAAATGGCAAGGATAATCAAGAGGGAAGGCTTTGGGCTGGATGTTGTTTCAGGAGGTGAGCTTTATACAGCTAAGGCAGTAGATTTTCCAACGGATAAAATTATGTTTCACGGCAACAACAAAACTCCTGACGAGATTAAAATGGCGCTTGAAAATAAAGTTGGACGTTTTGTCAGCGACAGCATAGATGAAATTCAGCTGATAAACAGTATAGCAGAACAAATGGGAGCCAAGGCTGATATATTGATCCGTGTTACTCCGGGAGTGGATTCGCATACCCATAAATATATAGCCACCGCCAATATTGATTCTAAGTTTGGCATGCCTATACCTCTGTTGAATGAAGCTGTCAAGCTTGCACTGGAGCTAAAGTCCATAAACCTGAAAGGCTTTCATTTTCATGTGGGATCGCAGCTTCTGGAGAATACCTCCCATCTCATGGCTGTTGAAATAATTCTGAGTCTCATAAAGGATATAAAGGAAGAGCTTGGATATACTGCACAAGAGCTTAACCTGGGAGGCGGTTTTGGAATTAAATATACAAAGGAGGATGATATAAAAAAACTTTCATATTTTATTGATCCCATGATGAATATTATAGAGAATTTCTGCATTGAAAACAGCATTACAAGGCCTAAAATCTATATTGAACCGGGACGTTGGATAGTTGGTGAAGCCGGCATTACTCTTTATAAAGTAGGAAGTATAAAAGAAATTCCGGGGATAAGAACATACGCAGGGATAGACGGCGGACTCCCGGATAACCCAAGACCGGCGCTTTATCAGGCTCGATACGAAGGAGTTGTAGCGAATAAAGCTGATTGTTCATGTGAAGAGCAGGCGACAATTGCAGGAAAATGCTGTGAAAGCGGAGATATTTTGATATGGGATCTAAAGGTTCCTAAGCTTCAGTCGGGGGATATTTTGGCTGTAAAATCAACAGGTGCATATAACTACTCTATGGCAAGCAATTATAACAGAATTCCGAAACCTGCAGTTGTTATGCTGAGAAAGGGCAAATCAAGGTTGATTGTGAAGCGTGAAACTTATGAGGATATTCTAAAAAACGAGTTTTAAACTAAATAAATTGATGTTAAACGCACTGAGGCACGAAATTAATAAATAGAAGAAAGAGGAGATAAAAATGAGTACGAAAGCACAAAAGGTGTGGGAGTCCTATCGTTTTCCTATAATTCTATTAACTGCTATAGTTATAGGCAGTATTGTCGGTATAGTAATGGGTAAGGATGCAACAGTATTCAAACCCTTGGGCGACATTTTCCTGAATCTTATGTTTACTATAGTTGTACCTCTTGTTTTTCTGACTATATCCAGTGCAGTTGCCAATATGACGAACATGAAAAGACTTGGCAGTATTCTGAAAAACCTGCTCATAGTTTTTGTTGTTACCGGACTGATTGCATCTGTAATTATGATTTTCTTTGTAACGGTATTTCCTCCGGCACAAGGTGTCGACTTAAGTGTAAATGTTGAAGAGCCTGTGGAAAAGATCAGCCTTGCAGATCAGGCTGTAAAAGCGATTACGGTATCAGACTTTCCCGAGCTCTTATCACGAAAGAATATGCTGCCGCTTATAGTGTTCTCAGTATTATTCGGATTCTGTGTAACGGCATTGGGAGAAAAAGGCAAGAAAGTTGCCGAGGCATTGGATCTTCTTTCTCAGGTAGTAATGAAGCTTGTAGATTTGGTAATGTATTATGCGCCTGTAGGATTGGCTGCATATTTTGCATCCCTCGTAGGCGAGTTCGGACCGGAGCTTCTTAAGGACTATGCAAGAGCTATGGCAGTATATTATCCTGTTACAATAGGTTATTTCTTTATTGCTTTCTTTGCATATGCGTATTATTCCGGAGGAATGCTTGCCGTAAGAAGGTTTTTTAAGAATATTGTGTCACCTGCGTTTACATCCCTGGCAACCCAGTCCAGTATTGCAACCTTACCGGTGAATCTGGAATCCACAAGAAAAATGGGTGTGCCAAAGGATATCAGAGAAATAGTGCTTCCTATGGGAGCTACAATGCATATGGACGGTTCGTGTCTGGCTGCCATATTGAAGATATCCTTCCTATTTGGACTTTATGGAAAGGATTTCTCCGGAATTGGAACCTTTACAACTGCAGTATTGATATCGGTAATGAGCGGTGTTGTAATGTCAGGGGTACCTGGAGGCGGGTTGATCGGGGAAATGCTTATTGTAAACCTATACGGCTTCCCTGCAGAAGCTTTCCCAATTATTGCAACTATCGGGTTCCTGGTTGACCCTCCGGCTACAATGGTTAATTCATGCGGAGACAGTGTAGCTTCAATGATGGTAACAAGGCTCGTAGAAGGAAAAGAGTGGTTGGGCAAGGTACTGACCAGAGAAGCCAAGGGCCAGGCTATAGAATAGAAGTACATATTTTTATAAGCATATTGATAATGTTTCTGGAGGCGTAAAATGAAGTTTTTTAAATATACAGGGCTGGGTAACGATTTTATTCTCATAGACAATTTAAAGGAAAAAATACATATGGACGGCCGGCTTGCCAGAACAATGTGCGACAGATATTTCGGCATCGGTGCAGACGGTGTTGTGCTTGCATCCCCCAGCAAAAGCTGCGATATCAGAATGGAGATTTATAACTCTGACGGAAGTACAGCGGAGATGTGTGGGAATGCTTCACGCTGCTTCGCAAAATTCTGTTATGAAAAGAATCTGGTGCACAAGGAAAGCTTTACAGTGGAAACATTGGCAGGTGTAATAGAGCCAAAACTGAATATAGAAAACGGTATAGTAAAATTAGTTACCGTAGATATGGGCCTGCCGAAGTTCGCAAGCAGGGATATTCCTTTTAAAGCTGACCTGGACAAGGTGGTTGATTACCCTATACGGATTGATGGGAAAGAATACCTCATTACATCGATGTTTATGGGAGTGCCCCATACGGTTATTTTTACCGATAACCTTGAAGACGGGAAGGTAATTGAGGAAGGAAGGAAAATTGAGCTTTGCGAGTATTTCCCGAGGAAGACTAATGTCAATTTTGTATCGGTTGTAAACAGGAATGAAATAATACTTCGTACTTGGGAAAGGGCAGCAGGGTATACGCTTGCATGCGGTACGGGCAGCTGCGCATCAGTTGCTGCTGGAATTATAAGCGGTAAGCTTGATAATAAAGTCAAGGTGCACCTGAGGGGCGGAGATTTGTCCATTGAATGGAATGAGGGCGAGCATGTAAAAATGACCGGGGAAGCAAAAGAAGTCTTCTCGGGAGAATATGAGATATAGAAAAAATGGAGTAATGTTTGATTGCATTACTCCATTTTTTTTACAATAAGAATGTAAATCCGTTTTATAACCTATGCCGCAAAAGGAAGCAAAAACTTAATGCTGTGAAGAAAGCATAACCGGACCCTTTGTCCTGACAGTCAGCGGGTTGCTTTTATATACAATGTTACCGGAGACATCAAACCCATGTACCTCATAGGTATAAGCCTCATCAGGGTTTAAGTCCTTATCCCTGTACAAATCAAAAGAGGTCTTTACAATTTCTTTGCCGTTACGATAGACAATATATCCGGCTATATCCGAATCAATCACTTTATTTCCCCAGCAGAGCTCCACATCTGTATAGCCTGCTTCAGATGCTTTTAAAACAATTCCTTTAACATCATTCGCAATATCATCTTTGCTAACCTGCAGTTCCATACTCCTGCTTATGCCCTGTGCGGTATTGAACCTGAAGCTGTCCAGAATGTCAATTTTTATTATGGCTCCAGTGCCGCTTCCGGTTAACTTCAGCATATCTCCTACAATTTCGGCAGAAGCAGGATTGTCGGACTTTATTGTGTATTGTGATTTATCAAGGTACATACTCGTATTGTCGTTAAATACGGCCTTTATTTTAAGAGGCGCCATTTTTTCGCTTTCAATGGTTTTAAGCGGTATCTCAACTTGGAATTTCGTGACCTGGTGGCCCGTTATAAACCTGTTGTCTGCTATATAAGCGTCAATTATGTTTATTGCATTATTCAAGTCGGAGCTTATTCTTTCTGCAACTTCCACATTAAGACCCGGATCGGTATTAATTGCTTTCAACATTTCCTCAAGGTCATTCTTGAGCTGATACGCTGACTCTGCTTTGTCTGTACTATCAGCAATGCCGACTTTGATTGCCCTGATATGCTTTTTATATTCTTCAGCCTGTTCTGCACTGATACCATCATATTTGGAATATAAAGCATCAATTTTCCGAACCACTTCATTAAGCAGGGTTTTTATTGCTTGCTCTGCATTTTTATTTGTTACTGCTGAAGGAGTGCTGAAGGCACCAAGCTTCAATGCATCAGCATATTTTCCGTTAAACAGGGACTCAAACTCAAAGATGGCAATACCGTTTGTATTTGCAGCCCTTATGGCACTGACTTGCCGTAAAAGGACCTTGGTGTCGACCTTATTGAAGGTAGCAATACCTGTAGTAAGCTGCGAATGGCCCCTTACAAACGGCCAGGTATTCGTAATATCCTGGGCTACCGCTGTCTCATCAAGGTAATACGACATGGGCACCAGGCTATTGATGTAGTCTTTACTGATCCATGCTTTTGGATCCTGATAGATATCCACCAATGTCTTATCATATTCCGGCCACACATCGGAGGAAATCTTGAGGTTTGGTTTTATGGACTTTACTTCAGAAAATATCCTGTATGCATAGGAGCTGATTGAATAAGTCCTGAAGGCACACCATTTCTCCCACAAGGCATCACCGGGTTTCAGACCAATCGGGTCAGTACCTGTGTAGCCGGTAAAAAGCTGCCTTGTATATGTGTCATAACCGAAATCATTGGAGTAATCACCCGAGTGGGAATACCTCATGTAGTCAAACTGAATTCCGTCCAGGTTATACTTTTTCACAAGCCCTTTATACAGAGCGGATAAGAAATCACGGACTTCAGGCAGGGTAGGATTCAGGAGGTAATATTTCGTCACACCGTTTTCAAGATAATATGTATCGCCTTTTTTGCTTACAGCCATCCACTCAGGCTTTTTCACTGCCACCGGCTGGTCTACAAGGAAATTCTCCACCCATGCATGAACTTCAATATCCCTTGCATGAGCTTCCTTTAGATATATGCCAAGTATATCCATTCCATTAAACATGGGATTCTGCTGCATAATCGCATTGTCTGTGGGATATATGGCATATCCGTTCCAATATGTTTCTAGGTATATGGTATTGATATTCAATTCCTTCAACATGTCAAGGCGTTTCTGTATCTGAACAATGCTGGTATCCCTTGGTCTTAACCAAACTGCCCTGTTTTCCACCTTCAGGGATTCGAA